>JAZDLZ010000891.1:0-2176 GCA_043801535.1 Pseudomonadota bacterium | reverse complement strand
CGGAGCGGCACCAGGCTCGAGCTGTATCCGAGCACGCGAACGCTGGTGCTTTCCAGCGGCGAAGTCGACGTCGACGTACCTCCCGGAGGGAGCGGGCGATTCCGAGTCGGCACTGCCGGCTTCGTGGTGGAAGTCGTTGGTACCCGTTTTGTCGTCAATGAGCAAGGGGTTCGCACGGCCAGAGGCACGGTTCGGGTGCTCGACTTGTCTGGAGTCGAGCTCGCGGTGCTGCACGAGGGAGACTCCTTTACTGCCCCTGGTGGGGCGCCAGCATTCGCATCAGCGTCAATCCCTGCGCCGGTGCCCGTTGTTGCCGTGTCCAGGCCCGCGCCCGCGCCCGCGCCCGCGCAGCCTTGGCCGCAACCAGTGGTTTCCGGCGGATCGGTCGCGGTGCAGGCGCCCAAGACAGTTGGGGAAGGCGGCTTTTCGTCTCGCATGGCTGCCGAACGCGCTACCGTGCGGAGTCTGCTCGCTCGAGCCAAACAGTCGTTGGCCGACGGCAACGCAGAAGCAGCAAGCTTGCTGGTCGGCCAGGCGCTTGGTATGGGTCCGAGCAGGCGAGAGGCTGCGGCCTTGCATCTCCTCCGGGCCGTCTCCGAGCTCGTCGACAAGCGACCCGATCAGGCGATAGTGACCTATCGCCGGGTTGCCGAGAACTATGCCCGTACCAGCGAGGGCGAGGCTGCTGCCTTTGCCCTGGGACAGCTTCTTTTCGAACAAGGACGTCTTGGCGAGGCCACGCTGGCGCTCGACACCTATCTGGCTCGCTATCCGACTGGGCGCTTCGTTCGTGAAGCACGCGACCGGCTTGCCCAGCTTCGCCCCTCCGAGGAATGAGCGCGAAATCGAGACTAGGACTGAGACTGAGACTGGGACTGGGACTGGGACTGGGACTGGGACTGGGAACGAGGCGAGCGCTGCTCTGCTGCCTCGCCTGGGTGACAAGCGCATCTGCCTGTACCCAGACCACCGAGCTCTTTTCGGCGGTTGTGAGCACCTGTGCTGCTCCTGGGCCTCCGATCAGGTTTGGCGGCGAGGACACGGTCAAGTGCTCGGTGGCACTGGCTGCCGAATTCGCCCAGCACGCCGCGTGCAGCTGCAGCACCATGGCGTTGGCTGGCGCTCTGTCCGTCACTGCCTCGCGGCGTCCTGGACCGCCACCGCCGCCACCGCCACCGCCGCCGCCGCCGGTTCTCAGTCGTCCAATCGTGGTCGGTACCGACGGTGACCTCCTGGCATCGGGACCGGCCTTCGCATACGGACCGGTCTCGGCTGCTGGCTCGCGCGGCATCGAGCTGGCGCTCGGTGGTCACATCTCCGGTTTCGTCCAATCGGGCGGAAAGCTCACTACCGAGGCCCCGGCCGCGATTCTCGGCGAGGCGTTCGCCGCCGGTGATGTTTTGGGCCGATTCATGATCGATGGCCCCCTTCACGTTCCCGCAGGTGCCAGAGTCGACGCCCAAGTTGTCGCGGGCGGGCTCGTGCGGGAAGCGGTCGTGGTGCCGCCACCTTGCCACTGCGAGACCGGACCACTCGTAGACATCGCTGCCGAGGTCGAGGCGCGCAAGGCCGAGAACGACAATGCGAGACTGACGTTCGACGACGAGCTTCTCGCCGGCATCGAGACCGACCAGATCCTCGATTTGCCGTGCGGTGAGTACTATGTCGACGCGGTGCGCACCACCGCAGCCGAAGTCGAATTGCACGTAATGGGTCGAGTTGCCATCTTTGTTGCTGGCGACGTGCGACTCGGCGGCTCCTTGAATGTTTCGCTCGAGCCGGACGCCGAGCTCGATCTGGTGATCGCGGGATCGCTTTTCGCTTCCGGCAGGGTTCTCGGCCTGGCCTCGGCTGCTCCTCGGGTTCGGTTGTGGATTGGCTCGGACACAGTGGCACTGCCCGATCAAATCCAGCTCGGAGCGCTCGTCTACGCGCCGGCGGCAGTGCTGACTGCTGGCGCTGGCTTGACGACAACCGGGGCTCTCTTCGTGCAAACGCTGTCCGTGGCAGGTGATGTCAAGATCACCCACGCCTTCCCTTCGCCAGAGGCGGCGGCTGCTTGCGATGCCTGGGTCGATAGCGAATCGGGCAGCTGATTTGATTTTCAACCAAATTCCGGGTCGCGGCACATAGAAGCCAAGGCGCTCGAGCACTCCTGGCTGCGAGTTGAACCCCC
>JAZDLZ010000889.1:0-3246 GCA_043801535.1 Pseudomonadota bacterium | reverse complement strand
TCGATGCCATTGTTGCCGGCGCTCACAAGGGGGTCATTTTCGACCGGCCGCGTGGTTTCTTCCGCATGGACTCGCGGTCTCTGGAGATGCTGTCGGTGTTCGGGTCGGGGTGGGTCACGTCACCGGGCGGGTGGGTCACGTCACCGGGCGGGTGGGAGACATCGCCGACTGCGGCAACCGGTCAGGGTGGGGAATCCGAGGAAGGCAGCGAGGAAGACGAACCAATCGTTGAGGAGCCATTGCTGTCGATCGCCTTTGACCCGGCTCTCTACGCTGGAACCGGCTACCGGCCTACCCTTCTCCTACCCAATTTTTCGTGGGGCCTGGCTACCCTGGCAATGGCAGTGGCAGTCGACGAAGCGTGGTTCCTGGAAGTAGTTCCCCGAGCAGCCGAGCGACGAATCGTTTCCCATGGCCGCGGATTCGGGGACTCGCCTTTCCTTTTCGATGATGCATCGTTCCCGCGGATTTTCGAATTCCTCGACGAATCGTCGCTGCGGATTCCGCTGGTCGTCGAGACTTTCTCCAGTAGCTGGAGCACCCGGCCAACCATCGTGGTGGACCTCTTCTCCGACGGGGTCGACGACTCGCAGGCATCCGCCTACCAGGAATTGATAGCCGCATGGTATGCGACCGTGGCTGGACAGAGCACCGCACCATTACACGAGAGCTACCCATTCGACCAGAGCACCTTCGACCATATTACCTTGGTAACAATCGACTATCTCATCTTCTCCTCCCTCGGTCTGTCGGCGCCAGTAGCGGCATATCCGGGAATACTGACCGTGGCTGGAATGCCTGCTGCTCCGCTGCCGCCCGAGTCGGACGGTGATGGCACAGGAGTAGTCGTTTCTCACTAGCGATTCCGGCAGGTGACCAAGCTCGGCTCTGCTCTTCTGGTCGAGAGCTGCTGGTCCAATCGTGTTCTAGCGGTTTGAGAGGCTCACGATTATGGACTACGCCACTAGCTTTGGGATAATGCCGCCAATGCTCGATTCCACAACGGTTATTGCCGGCCGTTTCCGCATTCTCGCTCGGATTGGCGCTGGTGGGCTGGGAACCGTCTTCCGAGTGGAGGACTTGCTCGACGGAAAGCTCTGTGCCCTGAAAGTCATGCCGCGGAAAGGGGGGCGGGTCAACCTGCGCAGCGAGTTTTCCGCCCTGGCCCGTCTCAAACACGAAAACATCGTTCAAGTCTTCGACTACGGTTGCACGGAGCAGGTCTTTGACCGCGGTCCGACGGAACAGGGCGATGACTACTACACCATGGAGCTGGTCGAGGGCGGCGATGCCAGGTCGATGAGGTCGTCGCTGCTCGATGGTGCTTTCTATCAATGGCTGGGCGGCGTGTTGCGCGGGCTTGCTTTCGTTCACGGACGAGGCTTTGTTCACGCCGACATCAAGCCCTCCAACGTGCTGGTGGCGAGCAAGCTCCTCGAAAGCGTCCCAGACCAGGCAGCCAAGCTCGCTGACTTTGGTCTTGCCGCTGCCACCTCGGATCCGCGGAACGCGGTTGCCCGGGGCACTTTCCCCTATGCGGCCCCTGAAGTCTATGCTGGTCGGCTCGATGCGCGGTCCGATCCCTATTCGCTGGGAATAATGCTGTATGAGCTTGCCACTGGCGAGCTGCCTTTTCAGCACTGCTCGGATACAGCAGAGGCGATTCGGCGCCAACTCCGGGAAGCTCCGCCCGATCCAAGAACGCTAGCGCCGACTCTCGCTCCTGGTCTGGCCGAGCTCATAGTCGGGCTCACCGATCCGGAGCCAGGCGCCCGATTGCAGAGCGCCGACGAGGTCCTGGATCGGATCAACGAGATCGCTGGCACCAGCTTCGCCGTTGCCGGCGACAAGCCCTGGATCGATCTTGGTGGTACCCTGGTTGGCCGCGAGCGCGATCTCGAGCAGATTCTCGGACTGTGGAACGGAGCACGGCACGGGCAGGGCGCAGTAGTATTGCTTGGCGGCGAGGAGGGCATCGGCAAGAGCCGGCTGTTGGCCGAGCTGAAGCTTCGCATCCAGCTCGAGGGCGGCAGGTTCTATCGCGCTTCGGCGGCTGCTCGGTGGGACAGGCCGTATCCTGGGCTGGCCGAAATCGTCCGTGCGGTATTGCTCGACTACCAGACCGGAACTGGCGTCGCTGCCCAAGCCAATGGTGCTGTTGCTGCCGCCAGGATCGCTGCCGGCGGTGTTGACGAAGCCAAAGCCGACCCGGCGTCGGAGGTCAATCAGCGACCGGCAACCGGCAACCGTCAAGCGTCAACGCCAGCCGACGGAAGCTTGCCAGACCATTGCCCAGTAGATGGTGCCAGTGGCAAAGGACCGATAGGTGGTGGCGCCGAGGTGGATGTGGCATCACGGCGCCTGGCCTTCCTGGAGCAGTTGGTGGGTACCCGATCAGTCGCTGGAGCCACGGATCTGGAATCGGCGGAGTCAGGATCGCAGACAAGATTTGCCCTCGCCGAAGCGACCGCCAGCTTTCTCGTTGATTGCTCGCGTCGAGAACCGTTGGCCATTGCTCTCGACGATCTGCAGGCAGCCACCAAGGCAGAGATCGATCTCCTCGAGTACCTGATTCGCGCCGCGCGCGCTGGCTCGATTTTAATAATTGGTGCCGCGCGCACCGAGTCCGGGGGCAAAGAACACGTCATCTCCAGGCTTCATTCTTCGGGTGCTCGCATCGAGCGTATACAGCGCCTCGATCTCACGCCACTCGATCGGGCTAGCCTGCGGTCGCTCCTGGCCGCGGTATTCGGCGGCGACGTCGCTGCCGAGCTCGCCATGCCACTGCACCGTGCCTCGGCTGGGAATCCGGCCCTGCTGGGAGCTGCGATCGGTTCGCTGATCGAGAGCCGATCACTGTGGCGGCAGCGGGGCAAGTGGGTCCTTTTCGAGCGACTGGAGACCGTTGCCATGCCCGGCGACGCGATCACGGCAGCCCTGGCTCGCATGGCATTGCTGCCTTTGCCTACTCGGCGAGCTCTCGAGGTTGCCGCCATTCTGGGCGAGCATTTCGACGTGGAGCTCTTGCGCGAGCTCCTCTGGAAGTCCGGTAGCACGGCGGATATTGCCGAGCCTGGTGTCGCTCTCGGTCCTGCCATTGTTGGCCGGCTCATCGAAGAGGATGCTGGCGGACACGGATTCCTTTTCTGCCATCGCGAGGTACGAGAAGGTATCTATCGCGGCCTTCGTGCCGATGCTCGGGCGCGCATTCACAGCGCTGCCGCTCTCATTCTCGAGGAGAAGGCA
>JAZDLZ010000762.1:0-2963 GCA_043801535.1 Pseudomonadota bacterium | reverse complement strand
TGGTGACCGTGCTGCCGCGGGCGGGGGAGTGACATGTCGAAATCTCCCTGGCACTACACCCTTTTCGCCTTCGCCTTCGCCTTTGCCTTTGCCTTCGCCTCCACCTCCACCGTTGTCCTGCTTACCAGCTGCCGGCCAACGGTGAAGACTCCCACGATGACCGCAGCAGCACCTACCGACCCTACTCCAGGGCTAGCCAGCCCTAGCGCGGGCGGCGCGGGCGGCACTGGCGATGCGGGCTCCCACCACCCCCCCGGTCGGGCGGCCTCGCCTGGCCTGGCGACATCCTCGCCAACCGAAGCGTGGCGGGCAAGCCGGCCTGCACCGGGTCCCCAGCCAACGCTAGCCCCACCCACGGCCGTCAAGCTGGCCCTCGACAATGGCATACCTGTCTACTTGGTGGAGCGGCACACCCTTCCCATGGTGACGATCCAGCTCATTGTCACCGCCGGTAGCGCCGCCAATCCTCCCGGCAAGGAGGGACTGGCAGCGCTGGTAGTCGGCCTTCTGGAAAAGAACCTGGCAGGAGCGACCGCAACCGAGGTACACGAGCGCGCCGCCCACCTGGGAACGAGCGTTGCCACCAAGACTCGCGAGGACTTCTCGTCGATTGCAGTCGACTCGCTCCGCGAGAATGTCGAGGAGTCAATCGGATTGCTGGCTGACATGGCGCTGCGCTCGCGTTTTCTCGACGAAAAAGTCGAGGAAGTGAGACGAGCAGCCATCAATGTGCTGCGCAGTGCCCGGACGAACAGCCGTCTCTTGGCCTGGCGTCAGCTCGATATCGGGATCTACGGGAGCGGGCATTCCTTTGCCTACGCTGACGAAGGAACCGAAGCATCGCTCGGCAAGATCACCAAGGCAGACCTCCTCGACTTCTATGAGTCCTACTGGCACCCAGGGAACTGCCGCCTCGTGGTCGTCGGAGACATCGACCGCGAACAAGCCAGACGGATGCTCCAAGAACGCTTCGGCTCCTGGACGAAAAGCAGACACAGCAGGAATCCTCCTCCCCTGCCTGCTGCTCCGGGCCTGCTAGCGAAACGCCTGTTTCTCGTCGATCGTCCCGACGCTCAGCAAGCGGAAATCTGGATTGGCGGCGCCGGTCCGTCGCGGAACAGCGCCGACTGGATTGCGGCCGAGGTCATGAACCGGATCGTGGGGGGAACATTCGGCTCGCGGATGAACATGAACCTTCGAGAGGAAAAGGGCTGGACGTACGGCGTGCGCTCCAAACTACGCGACACCATCGGACCCGGCCGGTTCGCTACCGGCGGCGGCATCTCCCTCGAAGCCACCGCTGCGGCAGTAACCGAGCTCCTGGACGAGATGACCGGCATGGTGACGCGGCCTCCCGACCCTGGCGAGCTCGAGCGCGCGACCGCGCGAGTCGCAGTCGAGCTGGCGTACAGGCTAGATACCAATGCCCGGACCGCCGACGCCATCCGCGAGCTCGTCGTTTCCGGGTTGCCGCTGGACTATTTCTCCAAGTACCTGGAGCTTTCGCGGAACGTGCGCATCGACGACGTCGTCGCCGCCGCCAAGAAATATCTGTCTACTGACCGGGCGATCGTCGTCGTCGTTGCCCCCGCAGCCAAGGTGAAGGCCAGTCTCGAGAAGGTAGGACCCGTCGAGGTACTCGGCGGCGACGACACTCCTTAGGAGCTGTACAACACTCGACCGGGGACAACAATGACTCGAGCGCCAGCCGAAGCTCTCACGCGCGCCGCCCACCTTCGCGACGAGATCAACTATCACAACTACCGCTACTACGTTCTCGACAGTCCGGTGATCTCCGACGCGCAGTACGACCTGTTGCTGCGCGAGCTCAAGGAGCTCGAGTCGGCCTACCCTGAGCTTCTGAGCCCCGATTCGCCAACCCGACGAGTGGGTGCTCAGCCGTCGACCGCGTTCGGTGCCGTACGCCACAAGGTGCCGATGACCTCGATCGACAACGCCTTCGACGAGCAGGAGGTGCGCGATTGGGACCGCCGCTGCCGCGAAGGGCTCGAGTGCGAAAGACCGCGCTACACCGCCGAGCCCAAGTTCGACGGCGCGTCGGTGAGCCTGCGCTACGAAGATGGCGTGCTGGTTCAGGCTGGCACGCGCGGCAACGGAACCAAAGGAGAGAACATCACCGCCAACGTCCGCACTATTCGAACCGTGCCGCTGCGCCTTCGTGGCAGCGGCTGGCCGAAACTGGTCGAGGTGCGCGGCGAGGTGGTCATCCCGAAAAGAGGTTTCGAGAGACTGAATGCCGAACAACTCTGGCGCGGCGACAAGGCCTTCGCCAATCCGCGCAATGCGGCAGCCGGCAGCTTGCGCCAGCTCGATCCGAAGATCACCGCTGGCCGGCCGCTGGCTTTCATGCCCTGGGGGTTGGGCGAGACTTCCGAGCCAGTTGCGAGACGCTACTCCGAAATCGTCGCGCAGCTCGAGGACTGGGGATTCCTGGTGGTGAGCGAGTACTTCCGGGTGGCAGACGGTGTCGACGAGTGCCTGCTGTTCTATCGAGACATGCTGGAACAGCGCGACAGCCTGCCATTCGAAATCGACGGAGTTGTCTACAAAGTCGACGAGCTGCGGGCTCGCGACCAGCTTGGCTTCACGGCGCGGGCGCCGCGCTGGGCGGTTGCCCACAAACTCCCAGCCCAGGAAGAGACTACCATTGTCGAGGACATCCTCGCCTCGATCGGACGTACCGGCGTCATTACTCCGGTGGCGAAGCTGAAGCCGGTGCCAGTGGGCGGGGTGACCGTGGCGCGCGCCACTTTGCACAACGAAGACGAATTGCATCGCAAAGACGTACGGGTCGGCGACACGGTGATCGTTCGACGAGCCGGCGACGTCATTCCCGAAGTTGTGGGTGTCATCCAAGAGAAACGGCCGGCGGACACCGCGATCTGGCACATGCCTGCCCGGTGTCCGGTGTGCGGCAGCGAGGTGCATCGCGAAGAGGGAGA
>JAZDLZ010000760.1:0-6685 GCA_043801535.1 Pseudomonadota bacterium | reverse complement strand
GCGCGTTATTGCCACGTCACGCTCCGACGACAAGTTGGCACGGGCGCGAGATCTCGGGGCAGATGAGCTGATCAACACGGAAAAAGAGGACCTGGTCGGCGCGGTCCGCCGCATCACCGACAGACGCGGCGCCGACGTCGTGTTCGAGCACATTGGTGCCAAGACCTGGGCGAAGAGCATTCTGTCCTGTGCCAGGGGAGGTCGCATTGTCATCTGTGGGGCGACGAGCGGATTCCAGGCAGCCACCGACCTCAGGCATGTCTTCTTTCGCCAGATCTCCATCCTGGGCTCGACAATGGGCTCGAAGGGGGACTTGTTGGACGTGGTAGAGCACATTCGTTCGCGATCTCTGCGTCCAGTCGTCGATCGGGTGCTTCCATTGAGCAGGGTTCGGGAGGCTCACCGGCTCCTCGAGGACAGCGCAGTATTTGGCAAGATCGTCCTCGAGATCCCTTGAGCTGGCTGGCATTGTGACCAGCGCAGTCTATTCGTCTGCGCCTCGAAATCCCTCCTTGACAGCAGACCTTGCCGGCTGCATATTGCCACAAGACTAACGCGCACGTACGGGTTAGGCTGTCATGGGCATGATTCCAGAGGGAAAGGATTTCTTGAGAGTCGGAGAGCTGGCAAAGGCAGCGGGCAAGACTGTCCGTGCTCTCCACCTGTACGAGGAGATGGGTCTCCTCAAGCCGACCTCCAGATCATCGGGAGGATATCGCCTCTACTCCTCTGCCGATGCAGTAGCGCGAGTGAACTGGATTACCAAGCTGCAGGAGATGGGATTCTCCTTGCCGGAAATCCAGAGCTTTCTCAGTGATTTCGAGTCGTCGCCCACGGCGTCGGACGCGATGGGCAGGGTGAGAGCGATATTCGAGGCGAAGCTGCAGGAAACGCGAGCCACTATCCAGCGAATGCGGGTGCTGGAGCGGGATCTCCAGGCGAGCCTGGCCTATCTCGAGAGCTGCTGTTGTTGCGAGCCATCCAAGCAGCACTCGGAGTGCGCGACCTGTGGTCGGCATGGTCACGACCCGGCCGAGAAGCCCGAGCTCGTGGCGGGGCTGGCAACCCACGGAACGGGGGTTGCGCAACCGCGAACAAGAGCTCAGGCCAAATCCACAGCCAAATCCACAGCCGGATCCACAGCCACAGCCGGAGCTGAAGTCAAGGCCAAGGCCAAGGCCAAGCGGAAAATCAACGCCAAGGCTGATGCCAAGGCTACCAACCCGAGCCTGAATGGCCAGGGAGGGAGCAGGTAGGAAATGGCGATCAAACTGCCTATCTACATGGACAACCAGGCGACCACGCCGCTCGATCCGCGAGTGCTGGCCGCCATGATGCCCTACTTCGTCGAGAAATATGGCAATGCGGCCAGCCGCAGCCACTCGTTGGGCTGGGATGCCGAGGCCGCGGTCAACCGTGCTCGCGAGCAGATTGCTGCCCTGCTCGGCGGTAGCAGTAAAGAGATCGTGTTCACTTCCGGCGCAACCGAGTCGGACAATCTCGCGATCAAGGGAGCCAGCCTGTTCCGCCGGGAGCAGGGCAGGCACATCATCACCTCTCAGACCGAGCACAAGGCCGTGCTGGATTCGTGCCGGCGACTCGAGAGAGAGGGATTCAGAGTCACCTGTCTACCGGTGGCCAGGGACGGGCGAGTGACTCCCGAGTCGGTGGCGGAGGCTATCGAGCAAGACACCGTTCTGGTGTCGATAATGCTGGCCAACAACGAGATCGGGGTGATCAATCCGATTCCCGAGATTGCAGCCGCCATCAAGGCCAAACGAGAAGCGATTGTGTTTCACGTCGATGCGGTTCAGGGCATTGGCAAGATTCCTTTCAACGTAAAGGAAACCGCGGTCGACCTGGTCTCGGTTTCCGCTCACAAGATGTACGGTCCCAAGGGGATTGGAGCGCTGTGGGTTCGGCGCAAGCCGCGGGTTCGGTTGGATCCGATTATCGACGGTGGCGGACACGAGCAAGGCATGCGCTCTGGCACCCTGAATGTTCCGGGCATCGTCGGTCTCGGCGCAGCGTGCGAAATCGCCGCCGCCGAAATGGCAGACGAAGCGA
Source organism: Pseudomonadota bacterium (assembly GCA_043801535.1). Classification (GTDB taxonomy): domain Bacteria; phylum Myxococcota_A; class Polyangia; order Haliangiales; family SHYZ01; genus JAZDLZ01. The sequence goes on along the minus strand of JAZDLZ010000760.1, from coordinate 4,618 downwards.
GAACGATCGGCCGGTTGCGAGACAAGTTGCTGGCCGGGATTACGGCGAGGCTTTCAGAAACCCACATCAACGGCTCGCTCGAGCACCGGATACCCGGCAACTTGAACATTTCCTTCGCTTTCGTCGAGGGAGAAGCACTGATGATGGCGCTCAAGGACGTGGCCGTCTCGTCGGGCTCGGCCTGTACGTCGGCCTCGCTCGAGCCCTCCTACGTTCTCCGCGCTCTCGGAGTGGCCGAGGAGCTTGCCCACACCTCGATCAGGTTTGGGCTCGGTCGATTCAATACCGAGGAGGAGGTCGACTACGTTGTCGATCTGGTGGTGGAAAAGGTGGGGAAGTTGAGAGAGATGTCGCCCCTCTGGGAAATGCACCAGGAGGGCGTTGATTTGCAGAGCGTCAAGTGGGCTGTGCACTAGGAGAATGCCCACTGATCTGGCCCCGTCTGGCGCGCTGCCAGATTCGTGATTCGGATCGCGATTCGAGGTGGCGGCCAGCGGTGAGATGCTTCGGAGGTTCAGATGCAGTACAGCGACAAGGTTATTGATCACTACGAGAATCCGCGAAACGTCGGTAGCCTTCCCAAGGAAGACCCCAGTGTCGGCACGGGCGTGGTAGGTGCGCCCGCCTGCGGGGACGTAATGAAGCTGCAGATCAGGATCGGCGACGGCGGGGTCATCGAAGATGCGAAGTTCAAGACCTTCGGTTGTGGGTCGGCGATCGCTTCGTCCTCTCTGGTGACGGAGTGGGTGAAAGGCATGAAGATCGACGACGCGCTCGAGCTCAAGAACACCCAGATCGTGGAGGAGCTGAATCTTCCGCCGGTGAAGATTCATTGCTCGGTGCTCGCGGAGGATGCGATCAAGGCGGCGATCGCCGACTATCGCCGCAAGCAGAGCGACGCGAGACAGCAGAAGTGTTGATTGACCGAGGTTGTCTCGAGTCGGGCCGGCCGGATGGATGGCCGGGTGGCCGGATGAATGGCCGGATGGAGGGAAGAACATGGGCATTTCGATAACGGCACGGGCAGTCGAGAAGATCCACGAGATGGCGAAAAAACGCGGGAAACCGGGATCGGCGCTGCGCATTGGCATCCGCAGTGGCGGCTGCACTGGATCCTCGTACCTTTTTGAATGGTCAGATGGTCCTGCCGAAGAGCACGACAAGGTATTCGAGCAGGACGGAATAACGGTCTACATCGACCCGAAGAGCCTGGTCTATCTCGACGGAACCGAGCTCGATTTCGTGACCAGCCTGGACAATCATGGCTTCAAGTTCAACAACCCCAACGTCAAGGCCAGCTGTGGATGTGGTGAATCCGTCAGTTTCTAGTACACCTTGCAGCACCTGCAGCACCTGCGGAACCTCGACGGTCCGATTGCTCTGCGATGCCTGCGGCGCCATTCAGTCGCCCAGAGCAGGAGCAGACAAGCTTGCGCTCCTCGGTCTGCCTCGCCGCTTCGCGGTCGATGCCGGCGAGCTCGATCGGCGCTTTCGCGAGCTCTCGCGCCGTCTCCATCCAGACCGGTTCGTGAAAGCCTCCCCTGCCGAGCGTCTGGTCTCGCTCCAGGCTGCCACTGCCTTGAACGATGCCTATCGGACTATCAAGTCGCCTGTCGCGCGCGCCGAGCACCTCCTCGAGCTCGAGGGATCTGGTCTGGCAGGCAACAGTGCGCCCACCGATCCAGGGCTACTTGCCGAGATGCTAGAGGTGAGAGAGACGCTGGCTGATGCACGGAGGACGGGAGGGACCGAGACCGTCGAGTCTATCGTGGCTGACATGAAGGAACGCCGGCAGCGCGCCCTGACCGCCATCGGTCGGGCTTTCGCTCGCCACGACGAGGAACAAGGCGATCGGAGGATTCTCGACGAGGTGCGCGTGAGCTTGGTTGCCCTGCGCTACTACGAGCGCGTCCTTGCCGAGGCCGACCAGGAGGACAGTTAGCATGTCGTTGCTGCAAATCGCCGAACCGGGAGAGAGCCTGCGGACTGACGAGAGCAGAAACGAGAGCAGAAACGCTCGAGCGATCGGCATCGATCTCGGTACCACCAACTCGCTCGTCGCCTACGTTGCTGGCGGAGTCCCGGTGGTGATCCCCGACGAGAAGGGCAGGGTGCTGTTGCCCTCGGTCGTGCACTATGGCAAGGGCGGCGGCGTGCTGGTCGGCCAGGAGGCGAAGGAGATTGCTGCCAGGCATCCGACCTCGACGATTTCGTCGGTCAAGCGGTTGATGGGGAGGAGCCCGCAAGACAATCAGGAAGCTGTCGGCGCGCTGCTCGCCGCCTACGAGCTCGCTGCCCGGGACGGCAAGGTGGTGAGGCTCTCGGTCGCAGATGGCGAGAGAGTCGTCACTCCCGTCGAAGTCTCGGCCGAGATCCTCAAGGTGCTCAAGGAGCGAGCAGAGCGGGCGTTCGCAGGCAATCTCGCCGGAGCGGTCATTACCGTGCCTGCATATTTCGACGACGCCCAGCGGCAGGCAACCAAGGATGCGGGAAGGCTGGCAGGTCTGGAGGTGCTGCGGCTGCTCAACGAGCCAACCGCGGCGGCGCTCGCCTACGGGTTGGAAAAAGGATCGCAAGGCACCTACGCCGTGTACGATCTCGGCGGCGGCACCTTCGACATATCGATCTTGAAGCTGGTCGACGGCGTCTTCGAGGTCCAGGCGACCGGCGGCGATTCCGCTCTCGGCGGCGACGATTTCGATCGGACGTTCGCAACGGCGATCACGAGGGAGCTCGGCGAGGGTGAGAGAAGAGTCGATCGAGCGCTGTTGCGCCGAGTCCTCGATGCCAGCCGCGTTGCGCGGGAGGATTTGACCCTCGAACGCGCCACCAGGTTCGCGGTCACCCTTGCCAACGGCAAGGTCTTCGAGCGGACCATGACTCGCGACGAGCTGGACCACTGGATTCGTCCCATCGTGGAGAAGACCGGGTCACCGTGCCGGCGGGCGCTCAAAGACGCCGGGCTGAGCCCGCAGGAGCTCGACGGAGTGATTCTCGTGGGCGGTGCCACTCGGACGCCGCTGGTGCGGGCCTTCGTCCGGAGCCTGTTCGAGAAAGAACCGCTCGGCGACATCGATCCCGACCAGGTAGTGGCCATGGGTGCTGCGGCTCAGGCCAGCATTCTCGTCGAAGGTAGTAGCCGGAGCTCGGGCAAGGACGTGCTTCTTCTCGACGTCATCCCGTTGTCGCTGGGCATCGAGACGATGGGTGGGGTGGTCGAGCGGATAATCCCTCGCAACTCCACCATCCCGATTGGTGCCACCCAGGTCTTCACGACCTTTGCCGACAACCAGACCGGCTTCGACATCCACGTCCTCCAGGGCGAACGCGACACCGTCGAGAACTGCCGTTCGCTGGCGCGTTTTGCTCTCAAGGGACTGCCGCCCATGCCGGCTGGCATTGCCCGCGTGCGCATCACCTTCCTCGTCGACGCCGACGGTTTGCTGCGGGTGATGGCCCGCGAAGAGACCACCGGCATCGAGACTGCCGTCGAGGTCAAGCCGTCCTACGGGCTCGGCGAGGAGCAGATCGAGAAAATGCTCCTCGACGCCTACGAGCACGCCGAGGAGGATCGCGATGCTCGTCTCCTTCTCACCGAGCGCGTCGAAGCAGACCGAGTGCTCGCGGCGACCCGGACCGCGCTCGCCGAGGACCGTAGCCTGTGCGACCTGACAACACAGGCAGCAGTGGAGCGAGCGATAGGCGAGCTCGAGCACCACAAGACCCAGGACGACTATCGCGCCATCAGGACGGCCATTCAGAACCTCGACGACGCATCCCGCCCGCTCGCGGAGAAGCGTATGAATCGCGCCATCGCGCAGGCGATGCAGGGCAAGAAAGTGGAGGAGATCGAGAGAGAGGTCGACTGACAGAGCAATGCCAAGAGTAACCTTTGTTCCAGACAATCTGGTTGTCGATGCTGAGCCAGGCGAATCCCTGCTCGAAGCTGCCGAGCGGTGCGGCGCACCAGTTGGTAGCGCCTGCGGCGGAGTGGGAGCCTGTGCTTCTTGCCATGTCCAGGTACTGAGCGGCGCCCAAAGCCTCTCCCGAATGGAAGAGACAGAGAATGACACCCTGGACATGGCATTCGACGTCCGTCCGAGCTCGCGCCTGGCATGCCAGGCACGGCTAGGCGTTCTAGGCACTGGCGACGTCGAGTGCCTGATCACTCCAGAGAGCAGGAAAGCCTACTACGCCGAGCACCCCGGCGAGGAGCCGGGAAGGAGCACCGGCCAGCAGCCAGTAGCCACCCAAAGGAGCAGGCCGTGAAATGGACTGATGTACGAGAGATTGCCCAGTCGCTGGCAGAGCAGCACCCTGGCAGCCGGCCGCTCGACGTTCGCTTCACCGATCTTCATCGTCGGGTGTGCGAGCTGCCCGGCTTTTCCGACGATCCGTCTCGCTCGAACGAGAAGATCCTCGAAGCCATCCAGATGACCTGGCTGGAAGAGGTCGAAGAGTAGGATACCCACGAATTCTGTTGAGGAGCCTAACCAGGGTCGCGTTGATCCGGAGCCATTCCCTGCGAGGCCAAAGGCCGAGCCGCGCGACAGCTCGCGCGAAAGCAGGGAGGGGGACCCCGACGGCTCTGCCGGCGGGGGAGGGCGGCACGCCCTCT
>JAZDLZ010000736.1:0-7854 GCA_043801535.1 Pseudomonadota bacterium | reverse complement strand
AAAGAATATGCCGCGCGAGGTGGTCAAGTCAGGTTGCCTGTTGCCTGTTGCCGGTCACCTGTTCTGCAGCGCAACGAACGAAGCTAGGCGGCCCGATCAGGCACATGCCGCCGTACGAAGTCCTGGACTCCGAATTCCAGTTTCGGGTATCGGTCGATTGACAGTGCTGTGCGCCGGGTTGGTCACCGTGGTCACGACAGCCGGCGCCTTGCCGGCGGAGAGCACGGCAGCTGACTGGCCGCAAAGCAGACATGACGCCCGGAATTCCGGGGCAATCGAGCTCGTGGCACCGGCCAGCAGGCTGCCCATTCCTTGGTCGTTCGACGGCAGTGGCCGTGTCTGGGGCTATGAGCCAGGGATGACGGTGTGGTCGCCGGCGGCTGTCGGGGTCGTCGACGGACACGCCATCGTCGTGGTGGGGAGCTACGACCGCAACATCTACTGCCTGGACGCTGCCACCGGGGAGAGGCTGTGGACCCACACCACAGGCGGGCCAGTGTTCTCGGCGCCGTCGATCTGGCACGACCGCGACCGCGACAAGGTGTGGGTCTTCGTCGGGGCAAACGATCGAATGGTCTATGCGCTCGACCCGGCCAACGGCCGCCAGCGCTGGGTTCATTCGGTCGCCCAGTATCGGCCGACCCTCGGTGGCGCGCGGCTGTCGACACCTGTCGTTGGTCAGGCGGCAGGCAAGGATGCGGTCTTCGTCGGACATTGGGTCTGGGACAGCTCGCTCGGTCACAACCTTCAGCGCGCGAGCGTGACCGCGCTTGCCATCGACGACGGCAAGCCGATCTGGAGTCGCGAAGTCGGCGACAACCAGCTCACGGCTCCGGTCTTCGCGGTGATCCAGCGACGCGGCCTTCTCTTTGTCGGATCGTCGGACGGACGCTTGCTGGCTATCGATGCCGCCGACGGGAGCCTGCGGTGGACGCACACCGAGCTAGACGCAGTTCGGGGACCGCCCGCGTACGTCCATTCCGACGCGGGTCCGCTGCTGGTGATGGCTTCGAGATACGGCATGATCAGAGGGCTCGATGCGCAGACTGGCAAGGAACGCTGGCACTGGAAGACCGGCGATCGGATCACCGGATCGCCGAGCGTCGCAGGAAGGCTGGCATTCGTTGGCAGCTACGACAGAAATCTCTACGCGCTCGATCTGGAAACCGGCTCGGTGAAATGGCGCTACCAGGCCAAGGGCGGTTTCTATTCGTCGCCGGCAGTTGCATCTGGCGGCGGGGAGGCTGATGACGGCGACGACGCGCTCGTCCTGGCGTCAGCCTGGGACAACATGCTGCATGCCGTTGCCCTTCGGGACGGCACGGCGCGTTTCCTGACGTTCACCGGCCGACCGCTGTGGGATGTCGCCGGGCTCGACGAGAGCAACTGGTCGTCGCCGGTGGCAGCCCGGGTGAACGGTCACTGGATGGCCTACGTGGGTAGCTACGACGGAGTGTTTCGAGCGCTACCTCTCGGCGAAGAGGATCGCGGACCGGTTGCCCTGCGCTCGAATGCTCGGTTCTGGGCTTCGTTTCCCCTCACTCTCGGACCGGTTGCCCTGCTGGCAATCATGCTCACCTGGCGCGAGCGTCAACGCCGCCGCCGTTGCCGTTGCCGCTGCTGCTGCCACCGCCACAGCAGGAACGAGGCGACGAGCACGACCGGCACGACGCCGTAGGCCAGGTACTGGGCTCGCGAGGGAGCAGGCAAGAGACTGCCTCGCGCAAGCTTGATTGCGCCCCGATCCTCTGGGGTCTCGCCTCTGGTGGTGTCGACCGCGAGCGACAACACCCCTGCCTTCTTGGTGCCCAGGCGTACCGATAGCTGTAGGGGGTGTTCTCCGTCCTTGGTTTCGATACCTGCCCGGCGCGCAAGCACCAGGCGAAGGCTCACGAGCTGCGCCGGGTCGATCTCGTCGAACACCGGCGGGTCGGCAGCGACGGAGCACGCCGGACTGGCAGGTTCGATCGCTACTCGCCGGAGGGGGGCGGTCGTCACGTTGCGAAGCAGGACCTCGAAGGTGGACGTCTCGCCCCGAAGACGTGCCGAGCTGCGGCAGACGACGGTCAGGCCGTACGACTCGAGAGCGTCGGTCAGGCCAAGCTGCCAGGCCGTTTCCCCGCTATTGGCGCGCGTGAGCAGATCAGCCCCTTTCGCCAAGAGAAGGCGGGCCACGGCCCGGTTGCGAGCCACGTGGAGCGGCGTCATGCCGCGGTAGTCGACGGCTTTCGGGTTGGCGCCGCTGGCAAGAAGCACCAAGGCGATTTCGGGGCTCCGAGCCTCGTGGAGCGGCGTCATGCCGTAGACGTTGGCGGCGTCGACGCGAGCGCCCCGTTGGATCAGGACCGATGCTGCTTCGGCGTGACCGCGGATCGACGCCCAGTGCAACGGGGTCATGTCGTAGCTGGCGCGGGCGTTGGGATCGGCTCCACGCTCGAGCAACAGGGCTGCCACTGCGAGGTGACCTGCCATGGCTGCCCGATGGAGGGGAGTCCATTCGGATCCCTGCTCCTTTTCGGCAACAGCAGTCCCGTTGTCGAGAAGCTGGCGAGCCCTTTCGACGTTGCCCTCCCACGCCGCAAGATGGAGCTCGGCCCCGCTCGGTGGCGACGCTCCTGAAGCGGTCTGCCGATCATCGGAGCGAACGCACGCCGAAGCGAGACCCAAACAACAGGCGCCGAGCAGCGCCAATCCACGAGCTCGCAATAGCCGGCTGCTGATGGTGCGCCCCATTGTTTCCATGGTCTACGGCATTGTACACTTGTTCTTTATCGTTCATTCGTAGCGGTGACCAGGAGGCATACAGTGAAGAGTAGCCGATCCTCCCTATTAGCCATTGTTCTTGCCAATGTGCTGGTCATCGTTTTGGGGTCTTGGCTCGCTTCTCCGGTTCTGGCTCATTGGTGCCATGACAACTGGGGATCGTCCTACAACATTGTCGTCCGTCCCGCGAGCGACACTGTCGATGTTCCGGAGAGTGGCTCGGCAACCCTGGATCTCTGGGTGCAAAACAATACTGGCGAGCCGCTGCTGAACTTTGCCCTCACTGCCACTGCGAGCGGCTATGAGATTGCAGTCAGCCGCGACGCTCCAAAGGTGAGCGGATACCTCATGCCAGGCGAAAGGCTCAAGCACACCCTGACGATCAGTCGTGACACTGGCGGCGCAACCCTGACCGTGGAGGCGATCACCTTCTCGGTCAGCTTTGGCACGGGAGAGCAGTCGAGTATCTACGGGGCTGAAGGCAGGGACGTGGTGGTGAGAAAGGCGGCCGATGGCTCTCTGATTCCGGCGAAGCCGTTCCCTGGACTCGGCGAAGGCAATGGCCAAGCCCTGCACTTGCGCCGAGCCGCCATTGCCGACTATGGGAATACCGATACCGGCCTGAACGAGCTTCTTCAAGAGTACTGTGCTGGCCGCGCCTCCTGGGATCACGGCAGCGAGCTCGTTACCACGTCGTTCTGTCCGAACACTTCGACCACTGTCTGTCCCCCCACGGCTCCTGCCTATGCTGGCACCAAGTGGGACTACCAAAAACTGTGGGCGGCGCAGGAGCTTGCCTCTCGCCGGTCCGCCCTCGGCGCGCGCCGGGACGTCTTTCTTGCCCGGCTCGTCTGTGGCTGGAACGACCCGAACCTGACCTTCTGGACGTTTTCCGGGTTTCTCATGGGCTACGTTGGCCTCGACGATACCACCCGTAGTTTCCTCCAGGGCAGGGTCGCCGCCGGCAGCGCCGACGAGAAGGCGATAGCCAAGGCCGCGCTTCTCTTGGGCGGAGACAGTAGTCAGCACGATGACGTCGTCGCCAACATGGAGTCGGGCAACTTCCACCTTTCCGTCGTGAGCGCTGGTGCGGTCGCGATCGTCGACAAGGACGATTCGGCAGTCGAGCAGCGCCTGCTGCCGCGCTCCCGCTGGATATGCCCGACTTCCAATTGTGGCGCTTCTGCCGACAACGGAAACGCGCTACTGGCAGCTCACGTTGTGGCGCTGGTGGCGTGGGATCGGCGCGGCTGGGCACCCAATGCCGGCGACACCGGTACGGTGTCGTTCTACGGAGAAGAACAAGCGGACGAGACACCCCCTTCGTCGCCTGGTGGAGTCGCTTGCAGCACGACGCCAGGTGGCACCGTTCAGGTGCGCTGGCGCCAGGTCACCACCGACGTCGACGGAGGTGCGGAGACGGTAGCCCAGTACCGGGTCTATTCGGGTAACGAGCCGCGCACTGCCGGCTGTGTCGCACCGGGCTGCGCGACGGACTACACCCACGTCGACACGAGCAGCGGTAGCTATCGCGACTTTCCCTCGCTCGACGGCGAAGAAGACTACTACTTCGCGGTGATTGCCGTCGATGCGAGCGGCAATCCCAGCGCGTACTCGGAGGAAGTACACTGCGTTCCGCAGTACGCCCCGGTCGCGGTCATTCGTTGCGAGCCTGAGAACGGTGAGGCGCCCCTGGCGGTAACGTGCTACTCGGACGCCAGCACCGACGAGAACGGCACGGCCGACATCGCCACTCGTTCCTTCAGTCTCGACGGAGAGACCCCGCAAGAGGCGTCCGAGGTGAGCTACCGTTTCGACGATGCCGGGGGCTACACGGTGGTGCTGCGCGTCACCGACAAGACAGGCCTTTTCGACACCGACCAGGCATACCTGACAGCGACGGCTGGGGGGAATAGCCCTCCCACGGCTCGAGCAGAGGCGACTCCGTCGACTGGCCAGGCTCCACTCGAGGTTCATTTCAGCTCTGCCGGGACCTCGGATTCCGACGACGGTCAATCCCTTTCCTGTCTCTGGGATTTCGACGACGGGAGCACCTCCACGGAGCAGCACCCGGTCCATACCTTCCAGTCCGCGGGAGGGTACGACGTGACTCTCAAGGTGACGGACAATGGTAGTCCTCCGCTCAGCAGCACTGCAGTCGCGGCAGTCGAGGTTCTCGGCAATCGGCCGCCCGATTTGGCCGCAGCTTCGGCTACTCCGCTGTTCGGACCGGTACCGCTCACCGTGCAGCTCGACGCGACCGGAGTCGTCGATCCCGACGGCAACAGCATTGCCTTCACCTGGAGCTTTGGCGACGGCCCGACCACCGCCAACGGGAGCACCGCCGAGCACACCTATTCCACGGAAGGCACCTACATCGCCGAGCTCTCGGCGCAGGATGACGGGACGCCGGCCATACCGGCGGCAACACGGACCTTCACCATCAATGCCGGGGGCGGCCCGCCGGAGAACCATCCCCCGGATTGTGCACAGGCCTCGGTTAGCCCGCTTTCTGGAAAGGCGCCTCTTGTGGTGTCGCTCGATGCGAGCAAGTGCTCCGACCCGGACGGAGACGAGCTCGCCTTCCGCTGGCGAATCCCGACCTCGCTCACCGAAGAGGAAACGATCGAAACTGCCGCCGGCCAGTACACCTTCTCCGAATCGGGGCAGGTCACGATAAGGCTCGAGGTCACCGACGACGGTACCAAGCCAATGCAGACCAATCGGGAATTCGTGGTGTCAGTCGAGGAGGGCGGCGAAGGATCGCGAGAGGTCGCTGGCGGCTGCGGCTGCACCGTTGCTCGGCGAGCTAGAGCTAGGGACCTGGCGCCGCCACCCCAAGCTCCTCGTCGATGATCGCCTTGAAGGCTTCGATTGGCTGGGCGCCAACGAGAACGCGGCCGTTGACGAGGAATGTTGGCACTCCGGTGATGCCGGCTGACAGCGCCTCGTCTCCGTCGGCCGTCACCTGCACCTTGAATCTTCCCGAGTCGAGCGCGTCTTTGAATCTGCTCATGTCGAGGCCAATGCTGGAGGCGTAGCGCTCGATTTGCCGTCGACTCAAATACCGGGGGTTGCTGAAGAGGAGGTCGTGCATTTCCCAGAACTTGCCCTGCTCGTGAGCGGCCAGCGCTGCTTCGGCAGCGAGAACCGCCTCCTCGTGGAAGGGCAGGGCGAGGTTCTTGAAGACGACGCGCACCTTGCCGGGATACTGCTCGAGCAGCTCGCGAGCCGTTTTGGCGGCACGACTGCAATACGGACACTGGAAATCGGCAAACTCGATGACCGTTACCGGCGCCGACGGACTACCGAGCGAAGGGGAGTTGCCCTGGGCGAGCTGATCGACCGGGCGACCTCCAGGACGAGACTCCGCAGTGCCAGGGCTTGCCTGTTCGATGATATCCTCGTAGAGCTTGTTCGGGTTTGTGCCGCTGGCGAGCATGCGTCGTGCCCGGGCGAGCTCTTGGTCGCATAGTGCGCCAAGCTCCTTGGCGGACTTGGCGCCGGCGAGGGGACGGCCGTTGACGAAAACCGCCGGTGTATTGACCAAGCCCAACTGCTCGGCAAGCAGGCTGTCCCCTCGCACGGATGACCGCAGTCTTGCCGAATCGAGCGCCGCCTCGAATTGGCCGCGATCGAGACCAATCTCGCCGGCCAGGCGACCGAGCGCGGCAGGCGTGAGAGACGGCTGTCCCGCGTACAGGCGGTCGTGCATTGTCCAGAACTTGCCCTGTTCGTGGGCTGCCAGCGCTGCCTTGGCTGCCAGCGGCGCGAAGATGTGCCAGCCAAGCGGCAGGTTTTTCCAGACAAACCGAATGTCCTTGCCATACCGCTTGGCCAGCTCTTGCAGACGCGGCTGGATCGCAGCACAGAGCCGGCATTCGAAGTCGCAGAAGATAACCGTGGTAAGCGGCGCGGTGGGCTCACCTTTGGCCGGCGAGTCGCCAACTGGAACTCGGTAGGTCTTGCTTGGATCGATGGCTCGGATTGGCAAGCTCCGGCCTTTTCGCATTGGGCCGGGGTTGGCATGCCGCATGATGGCAAAATACAAATCAGAGGGAATGATTCGATTCCGCGCCGTCCACTCCTCGGCGTATTCGATCTCTTGTTCGATGATTGCCTTGAACTTCGCGACCGATCCTGCACCGGCGATGACCATGCCGTTGACCAAGAACATCGGCGTGGCGCTGATGCCACGCGCCCTGGCGTACGATTGTGTGGTCTCGATCCGGGCGGCATGTTTGTGGCTGTCGAGGTCAGCGGCGTAGCGATCCATGTCGAGGCCGATCTGTCTGGCATAGTCATCGAGCGACGTCCGGTCGAGCTTGTCCCGGTTGGTGACGAGGAGGTCGTGGAATGCCCAGAACCTGCCCTGCTCGTGCGCTGCCATGGCTGCCTCGGCGGCGGCGAAGGCGTGCGGGTGCCCCGGCAGGGGGGTGTGTTTGAAGACGAGCCGGATCTGCCCCGGGTACGACATCAGCAATTGGCGCATGGTGACAGCGGCGCGAGAAGTGAAGGGGCACTCGAAGTCGCCGAATTCGACGATCGTGACCGCTGCGTCGAGTGGACCGTAGACCGGATCGTCGGGACTGACGAGCACTCGCATTCGCGCCGAATCGGGATCACCCGGCCCGAGCAGTTTTTCGGAGTCCGTCGAGAGGAGCGGAAGCTCGAAGTCGGCAAGCGCCGGGTAAGAGCATGGCAATAGACCTGCCAGCATCCCCAAGAACGCCACCAAGTGCCTCCGCCGATGTTTCGATTCTGCGGGGAAGGCGAGGATTCGTTCCCGTTGGAAACGTCCGATTGGGCATTGACGTTGGCCAAGCATTGCGATTCCGTTCCTTGAATGGGGGTCTCTTTGCTTCGCCTCGATAGCGGTGTTCGTCCACCGATTGGCGTTCACGAAGAGGTTAGAGCGAAAAGACCGTTCGAGCGAGAGAAGTATTGCCAGCGGGTGTGATCGTTGCTCGTTGGTCCCCGTCGATGGCGGCGAAACCAGAGCGTCAGCGATACCCGACGTGGACGTGTCTCGGTCGGATGGACATGACAAGGCACCCGAGGGAGCGCAGGCCGTTCTCGGTCTTTGGTCCT
>JAZDLZ010000724.1:0-2199 GCA_043801535.1 Pseudomonadota bacterium | reverse complement strand
CAGCACGACCTCGTCACCGCGCGCAATCGCCACCGAGAGCCCAGCCAGGGGAATCTCGCCTAGCGCTCTATTGGCGATTTCGTCGATTCTGTCCCCGATGCTCCGGTTGCCGCCGTTGCGGCTACTGCCTCGGCCCGGATTGGTCGACAAGTAGGTGCACGCCATACCCGCGAGACCCGCCAGCAGAATCAGCAACACTAGATCGCGCATGAGCGTGAGGGTACCAGAAGCACGGCGTCGAGAGGTCATCGGTGGAGTGTCTTTGGATCCGCCCGTTCGGCGCCGGCCTGGAGCAACTCCGTTCGCGAATGGAAGCGATAGTCCAAGATAGCACGGGCAAGCTTCGTCGTTGGCGCCCTGTTTGGAGATCTTGCGTGCCTAGCCCTGCCGGCTTTGACACCCCATTCTACAAGTATGAGTTGCGTGGTCCTGGGCAGCCGGCTGCGAGCCAAACGCGGTGGCGTCGAACCCGGTCTCGGCGAACACGCGGTCGCACCCGGCCGGCGGCGTTCGGCGTCGTTTCTTTGCGGCCTGCTGAATCGCGTTGGGATTGTCGTGGGTTGCTGTCTGGTTCTTGGTTTGGGCGTCGGCCTCGGCGTGGGTCTTGGCCTTTCCCAGACCTTGACGACAGAGGCAACGGCCGCTTCGCCGGGAGGTTTGGCGGGCGAGCGCCAATTCGCCAATGACTCGTCGTCGCGGCAGCCGTTCGATGCCCGGCCATTGCTTCTCGAGCAGGCGTTCGTGCCGATAGTTGCTCGAGCGAGCTCGGCAGTGGTGAGCATCTCCACGGTCAAGCTGCTCAAGACAGCGCCAGCAGAGGAGTCCCCTTCTGTTCTCGAGCCATGGCTACGCCGGCTTCCCGAGCCAGAGCCAAAGGAACGACGGACGCGCGGCCTGGGGTCTGGAATCATCGTTTCTTCGGATGGCTACGTTCTCACCAACAATCACTTGGTCGAAGGCGCTACCAAGGTGGGAGTGACCTTGGCAGACGGTCGCGCTCTCGTGGCAAAGGTGGTCGGTACCGACTCACCTACGGATCTGGCAGTCATTCACGTTGCGGCGACAGACCTGCCCACTGTCGTCTTTGGCGATTCTGCCGCGATGAGGATCGGCGACTTCGCCATTGCTTTCGGGAATCCGTTTGGCCTCGGTCAAACGGTCACGGCGGGCATCATCAGCGCGGTCGGCCGCGGCAACGTCGGAATCTCCGACTACGAAGACTTCCTGCAGACGGACGCCGCCATCAATCCCGGCAACTCTGGTGGCGCGCTGGTGAATCATCGGGGAGAGCTCATTGGCATTAGCACTGCCATTGTCTCCTCGGGAAGCCCGGGCAATCAGGGCATTGGCTTTGCGGTTCCGAGCAACATGGCGAAAGGCGTGATGGAGCAGATAATCAGGACTGGAAAGGTAGTGCGAGGCTGGCTAGGAGTCTCCATTCAGGATCTGACTCCATCCTTGGCGGGTGCGCTCGGGATCGGCGATCGCCGAGGAGCTCTGGTGAGCGACACCACCCCGGGCAGTCCGGCAGAAGCTGCCGGAATCAAGCAGGGAGACGTTATCGTCGAGCTCGACGGACAAGCCGTGGCCAAGAGCTCGGAGCTGCGCAATCGTATCGCCGCCACTCCCCCTGGCACCCGGGTAACGCTGGCGATCGAACGAGCCCGCGGCGAGCGTCGTGAGCTACTCGTCGAGTTGAAGGAGCTTCCGAGCGGAGCCATGCCAAAGCAACCTCGACCCGAGAAGGAGAAGGAGCAACAACAACAGCTCGGGCTTCAGGTGGCAACGCTCAGTCCGGATGTGGCGCGGCAACTCGGTCTGCCTCCCGATACTGGCGGCGTGGTGGTCGTGAAGGTGGTTCCAGTCAGTCCGGCGGCCGAGGCGGGGTTCCGCGTCGGCGACGTGATTCGGGAGATCGATCGACGCCCGGTCGGGTCTCCCAGCGAGGTGCAGCGATTCATCGACAAGGAAGGCGACAAGCCTCTCCTGTTTTTGGTAATCCGCGCGGGAACAGTACTATTCGTCGTCGTGGAGAAAGGATAGGACGTTCAGGCGTTTCCTGATCCGGCGCTAGCGCGCCTCAAGACCACCCCTCCGCCCCTCGATCTAGGGGCAGCTGCGAGCCCTCGCCGCCCCCCGTCGGAGGAGACCTCCGACGGGTCCTCCCTCTCCGAGGAGGGGCACCGCGGCGCGTCACCT
>JAZDLZ010000722.1:0-3048 GCA_043801535.1 Pseudomonadota bacterium | reverse complement strand
AGCAGAGGACCAAAGACCGAGAACGGCCTGCGCTCCCTCGGGTGCCTTGTCATGTCCATCCGACCGAGACACGTCCACGTCGGGTATCGCTGACGCTCTGGTTTCGCCGCCATCGACGGGGGACCAACGAGCAACGATCATACCCGGCTGCTCGAGCGCCGTAGCCCAGAATCCGTGACATGGACTATGCTTGCGGTAGACCGCAAGGTCGGTGCTGAGAAAACGCGACAACATGTCGGCATCGGACAATCCACCGGGAAGACCACCGCAACCACCGCTCGAGACGATGGCGACGATCGACAGCCGCAGCATCAACATCAGCGCTGGTCGAGGGTACCAGCGCACTGGCGTCATGACCCAGCACGAGGGCGCGAGGTGTTTCGCCGCGTGGCGGCAGCGGGCCAAGAGGAGCAATCGCGGTGCGTCGCTGTTGTCGTACGGTGGAGGTTCCAGTCGCCGAGACGTGGCCGGGAACAACAAGTCATCCTTGCTCCTTCCCGATACCATGGTCGACCATTTCCGAGTGGTGCGGCTGGCAGGCCGGGGGGGGATGGGTGAGGTGTATCTGGCGCGCGATACTCTGCTCAATCGTCGGGTGGCGCTGAAGATCATTCATCCCCGCTGTTTGGATTCCGAGGAAGCGGTGGCGCGCTTCGTGCGCGAGGCACAGCTCACCGCCAGCTTTTCTCACCCGCACATCGTGACGGTACACGCGGTTGGCAAGTACGAGGGCCGGCCGTACTTGGCGCTGGAGTACCTGGAGGGGCAGAACCTGCGGCAGCGAATGAACGAGGAGCGGCCGGGGGTGCGGGAGTCGCTGCGCATCGTGCTGGCGATTGCCCAGGCGTTGGTCGAGGCGCATCGGCATCAGGTGCTGCACCGCGATCTCAAACCGGAGAACGTGGTATTGGCCAAAGACGGGCGACTCCGGCTGGTCGACCTCGGGTTGGCCAAGGTGCGAGCGACTCGGGCGTCAACGCCAGCGTCAACACCAGCGCCAATACCAACGCCGGCATCCGCCATCGAGAGCAGGACCGTGCCGCCGTGCCCTGCCCAGGTGGGCAACGCAGGTGCCGAGGCAAGTGGCGGCTTGGCCGCTGGCCAGGACGCCGGCGATCTAGCCAGCGCCGCGTACGACCATACCACGGCAGCGGGGACGGTGCAGGGTACGCCGGCGTACATGGCACCGGAGCAGTGGCGAGGAGACGAGAGCAGCGAAGCAACGGATATCTGGGCGCTCGGCGTAGTCCTGCACGAGTTGCTCGTTGGCCGGCGGCCGTATCAAGAGAGAGGATTGTCTGAGGCCTTGAGCGCGGCAGTGACGCAATCGGAGGCGGTGCCGGCGCTTCTGGCCAGCAGCGAGATCCCGGTCGAGCTGGCCGAGCTGGTGAATCGTTGCCTGGCAAAGACCGCGAGAGAACGACCTGCGGCGGCTCAGGTTGCCGACTCGCTGGAACGGCTGCTGTGGACGGACCGACGGCAGGCCGGTGTCGAGCAGAGCCCGTTCCGCGGCCTGTTTCCGTTTGCCGAGCGTCATGCGGACATGTTCTTCGGCCGCGACAGCGAGATTGCGGTTTTCCTGGAGAGCCTGCGGGAGCAGGCAGTGGTGCCGGTGGTGGGACCGTCTGGTGCGGGCAAGAGCTCGTTCGTGCAGGCCGGGGTGCTACCCCGTTTGCGCGAGCAAGGCGCCTGGATAGTGCTGACTATCCGACCAGGAGCAGATCCGTTTGGCACGTTGGCCGCTCGATTGGCAGCAGGCCATAGCGTTCGGCGAACAAGCGAGAGCGTTGACAGCGCCTTTCACACCTCCGATCTTGGATCGGCCGAGCTCCTGCGCGGGTTGGCAGGCGTCGACAATGCAGCGCTGGCTTCGCTGCTGGGCTCGGACGATGCCGAGCTGCTGGCCAGTCAGCTCCGCCAGTCGCCGGCAATGCTAGGCGTGTGGCTGCACGATCTGGCGGCGTCGGAGCGATGCAAGGTTCTGTTGTTCGTGGATCAACTCGAGGAAACGTTCACCATGGTCGCGGACCGGGCAGTACGGGACGCATTCCTGCGCGCGCTGTGCGCAGTGGCGGATCATCCGTCGAGCCCGGTGCGGGCGGTGTTCACCGTTCGCGACGACTTTCTCGGTCATATCGAAGGCGGACCCGAAGTGGCGGCGGCGCTCGCGCGAGTCTTCGTGCTGCGTCGACCCGGCAAGGAGTCGCTGGAAGAGGTGCTCACCCGACCGCTGGCCGCGGTCGGCTACTCGTACGACGACCCGGGGCTACCGCCAGCGATGGTGGAGTCGGTGAGCGACGAGCCAGCGAGCCTTCCGCTGCTCCAGTTTGCGGGCCAGATGCTGTGGGAGCGTCGTGACAAGAACCGGCGGCTCCTTTGCCGGGCAACCTACGAGGCCATGGGCGGCGTGGCTGGCTCTCTCGCCGAGCATGCCGACGGGGTTCTGGCAGGTATGACCACGACGCAGGTCGAGCTTGCGCGACAGCTATTGCTGCGCCTCGTGACCTCGGCTGGTACCCGGAGGGTGGTGCCAGTGTCGGCGGCAGTGGCAGGCCTTGGACCGGGAGTGGACGAGGTGCTGGACAAGCTAACCCGCGCCAGGCTGCTGACGATACGTCGGGCAGCCGAAGGCCGGCGGCGACAGAATGGGGCCGGACGGAGAAGCCGAGGAGAACGAGGCATCGGTAGTGCCGCCACCGGTGGGGGGAGCGACGCTCGTGGTGGACGAAATGAGGGTGGTGACCAAGGCGTGGGACGAAGCGCGAACGGCGAGGCAGTGCTGGAGCTCGTGCACGAGTCGCTGGTGCGCACGTGGGGACGTTTGGCTCGCTGGATCGAGGAGAGCCACGAAGAGCTGGCGGTTCTCGCCGAGATTGGTCAGGCTGCCGAGCTGTGGGAGAAGCGCGGCCGGCGTGACGACGAGATATGGCAGGGAGATGCGCTGGCCGATGCCCGGCGCAAGCTGACCCGCTTGGCCACCAAGGTTCCCGAGCAGGTCGCCGAGTTCTTGCAGGCCGGCCTGCGCAAGGAGCAGCGGCGGCGGCGGCG
>JAZDLZ010000707.1:0-6595 GCA_043801535.1 Pseudomonadota bacterium | reverse complement strand
GGACACTCGGCGCGAATCGCTGCCAGCTCGTTGATGTCGAAGAATCGACGGTAGTTGGTCTCGTCGGCAGCCACCCGCCAGTAGCTCAGCCGGAACGCCTGCTGGGCTAGCAGTCCTTCCAGTCGATCGAAGCTCTCGGGTACTCCGATGGTGCCATTGAAATCGGCGAGACATTCGTCGAGCGCTGCTCTTACCGCAGCGTCCGTCTCGACGAGGGCCAGCAGACGCTTCTTGATCACTTCCTTCTCCCGCTGGCGTTGCTGGATTAGCTCGGACCTGGTTTCGGTGCGCGGGGCAAGGTAGCCCATGGCGGTACGAATCGAGGCGAGCTCGAGCGCGCTCGGATGCTCGTCTCCTAGCTGCCGCTTCAATGCCTCCAGCATCGGGTCGAGAATCAGGGTACACGTCCCGGGTGCGATCGGCAGTCGGACGTCACGATAGTTGGCGACGAATTCGCCTTCTAGAAAGGCGAGTCCGATCTCCCCTCTCTCGAGAACCTCGCCGTATTGATCGCCGAGGATTGGCAAGAGGACGCGATTGGTCAGCTCGGTCTTGGGCGGCTGCCACTCGACGTCGAAGAAGGAAGACCAGGGTGAGCTAGGTCCGTTCTCGAGCACATCGTTCCACCAACGATTGTTCGAGCCGGATATGCACATGTGATTGGGAACCACGTCGAGGAGAAGACCCATCCCACGACCCATGAGCCGATCGGTCAAACGTACGAAGGACTCCTCCCCTCCGCATTCGGGACTGATCTGCCCGTGGTCGATGACGTCGTAGCAGTGGAGACTGCCTGGTCTGGCCGCGGTCAATGGCGAAGCGTAGATATCGCTGATACCCAAACGTTCGAGGTAATCGACGAGCTCACTGCCGTCGTCGAGGAGAAAGCTCCGATTGAACTGAAGTCGATAGGTCGCCCTCGGTACTCGCACCCTCTCTCCAGCAATTGGTGACTACCTACGCCATTTCCGAGCCAAGTCGCCGTCGCAAAATACCTTGCACAGTGCCTTTCGATCCTTGGTTCGCACAGGCCCACGGCTGGTGCTAGCACCAATGCCAGTCACTTAAGCAGCCTCGGTGGTCGGGGGCGGGCAGCTTTTCGGCGAGCAGTGTTTTGCCCGCTCGCTCAAACAGTCCTCGGCTCCGCGGTTCGACACGCACGGAGTTCCATGGATGTGGTTGTCCGTTCGAATCGTGAGGTGCCTTTCCGTCGGCCTGCGAAACTCGCTCGCGTTCAAAACACTGCTCGCCGCGCAGCCCGCCCCCTCAACCTGGGCTGGCGAAAAACCTCAGGAATTCCGCTCTCCTGACTCCTTGAGTGACTGGCATTGGTGCTAGCATGCGACCCTCGAAAATGCGATCACCCTCTCTTTGGGCTACTCACCGGACAACGGGAGAATAGGCATGACAGTAATCAAGACAAGCTTGGTTGGTCTGATGGCATTCGCCTGCTCTGATTCTACGGCGCCGCTCCGCCCGACGGTGCAGACGACGAGCCAACCACTGACCTCTGCCCAGGAAGCCACCCTGCTACCTGCCGACATCGAGGAGACAGGGTGGTTCGGCTGGTCTACCGCGCTCGACGGAGATCTGGCCGTCGTCGGAGCGCTCAACGCAAAGACCGGCGAGGTCGATTCGGGTGCGGCGTACGTGTTCCGGCGAACCAACGGAGCCTGGTCGACGCAGTACAAGCTCGAAGTACCGGAAGGACTGGCAGCGAACGACGGATTCGGCTACTCGGTAGCGGTTGCCGGAGCGACGGCAGTGATCGGAACGCCGTACGACGATGTCGCCGCCTTCACCGCCGGAGCCGTCTATGTATTCGATGTCACGAAGGATACGGCGCCAACTCTGAGCAAGAAATTGGGGGCGAGCGATGCCACGGCAGGAGAACGGTTCGGCTACTCCGTGGCGATCGACGGTGCTACCAACACCATCGTCGTTGGCGCGAGCGGCGCTGACCTCGATGCTGGTGAGGACGTTGGCGCGGTCTACGTCTTCGTTCGCTCAGGCAACGACTGGACTCAGGAAGCCAAGTTGGTGGCCGACGATGGCGCGGCTGGCGACGAGCTTGGCTTCTCCGTGGCCATATTCGCAGACACGATTGTCGCTGGCGCGCTCGATGCGCGAGTCGGAGAGACCGCCAACGTCGGGGCAGCCTACGTGTTTGGCCGCGACAACGGAAGATGGATCCAACGAGCACGGCTGGTGCCAGGCGACGCCGGCGATGTCGGCGAAGTCGGCGAAGGGATCAATTTTGGCTGGGACGTGGCGGCGAGCGACGACTTCGTCGTCGTCAGTGCTCCCGACACGGATCTCGGCAAAGTGCTCGGTGCCGGAATCGTCTACGTTTTCGGTCGAGCGGACGGAGGCTGGGATACCGGCACCGGGATCGTCGCCGGCCAACCGAGCTTCGGAGGCAAGTTCGGGTGGTCAGTGGCTGCGACCAAGGGGACTGTCGTCGTCGGAGCATCTTTTGCCAATCCAGACGGCGTGGTCAATGCCGGGTCCGTTCACGTTTTTTCCCGAACCGACGAAGACGGAGATGGCGACGACTGGCAGGAAGTGGGCGTTCTCGTCGAGAACGACAAGGTCTCGGACGACAAGCTTGGCGGATCGGTGGCGGTTTCTGGCTCACTGCTCGCTGCCGGCGCCATCGGACGCGACTACGAGGATCTGTCCCAGGCCGGGGCGGTACACATCTTCGGTCTGACGTGGCCTGACGGCAGCGCCTGCATCGCCGGGCCAGCGTGCGCCAGCGGATTCTGCGCCGATGGAGTCTGCTGCGACCAGGCGTGCGGTAGTCGAGAGGATGACTGCCAGGCGTGCAGCAGAGCAACAGGCGCCCCCGAGGACGGAGTCTGCAGCATCCTTGCCGGTAGGGTCTGTCGCCTGGCCCTCGGATCGTGCGACGTCGCCGAGACTTGCGACGGAACCTCCACCGCGTGCCCGGAAGATCACTTCCTCTCCGACACAACCGAATGTACGACCAGCGTTGGCGAATGCGATCCTGTCGAGCGTTGCAGCGGAGCCTCGGCCTTCTGCCCGGCAGACGAGAAAGCCGACGACGGTGCACCCTGTGAGAATTCCAGTCCGTGCCTGACGGGAGGCGCCTGCTTTGCCGGAGCCTGCCTCGGCGGAAACCCTGCCCTCGCCGTCGCCCCGTCGATCGTCGACTTCGCCGGCAGCGGTCCAGGCGTCAAGGACGTGGTAGTCTCCAATGGGGCGGCCGTGGCAATCAGCATCTCCAGCGCGGCCATCACTCCGCCTGGCACCTTCCATCTCGTCGGTGAACCTGCCTGGCCAGTAGCCATATCACCCGGTACCGGCACGACCCTGACCATCTCCTTCGCACCCTCGTCGTTGGGCGAGCACACGGCTCGCCTGACTGTCTATCTACTCGACTGCACGCCACTCGAGATCGCGCTACAGGGTCGACTAGACCCTCTGCCTCACGATGCCGCCCAGACACCAGATGCCAAGCAGGCCGTCGGAGACGGCGGCAACGGGAATGATGCCGAGACCAGCGCTGTCGATGCCAACCCCGCCAGCGACCCGGCGAACGCTGGCTGCAGCTGCCGCATCGCTACGGCCTCGTCGTCGTCTTCAACGGAGCCGTCGTCACATCAGTCGCCTCCGGAGTCGCCTCCGGCGTCCGCGATGCCGGCTCCGCCATCGTCGTTCCCTTCTTCGTCGTCCTCCTCGCCGTGGCGAATGGGCGCCGGTCTGCTACTTCTCCTGGCGGCGCTGCCGCAGCTCGGTCGTCTCTTCCGCCGGTCGGGCAGCTACTTCCGACCGACAATCACAGCGCTAGCGACTGCACTAGTCGCCGCCGTGGTAGTCGCCTCGGCGGACGTCGCTCTGGCCGCCCGCCGCAGCGATAGCCTCGGCGTGGCTGGCACTGCCCACTTGTTCGCGCTGGCTGCTTCCCTCTACGCAGGGTGCGCGTTGCTGGTCGGCATCTGCCAAGGAGCTCTAGCCGGGGCGCTGCTCGCGACCCACCCAGGGCTCGGGATTCGCTCTACTTGGCGTCGACTCGGCGCCGATCACGCCCTCGATCGACGCGTGGTGGGTGTGCTACTCGCTGCCGCAGCCGTTCTGGCGCTCGATGCTCTGCTCGTGGCATCGCTCTCGATGCTGCTGGTCGCGAACACCATGCGGAAGAGTGTTGGCGCCTTGCTCTGCGGCGGCATGGCAGCAATGCTGCTTCCGCTGCTGCTCCTCATCGCCTATCCCATCCACCGGGTGACCAGACGATTGGCCATGTTGGTTCCACGGCTGCGCTTCCTGCCGGCAACCGCGGTCGCGATGATTGCCTTCGCCGGTACCGCGGGCGTAGCCTTCGTCGTGCTCGTTGCTACTCGTCTCGATTGGCGCGTACTGCCGATCGGTCCGGCCTGCTCATTGCTCGGGTTCTTCGCCGTCCAGTTCCTGGTGCTGGCGGGAATCGGCGTTTCCCGCCATCGGCGTCGTGGCCATGACGCGACACAAACACTCTCTCTGAGGGCAGGCGTGTCGCTGGCGCTACTTGCCGGCAGTGCAATCTGCTTGCCTGCGCTGATGATCCTCGGCCCAAGCCCGAGCGAAGCAGTCGTCCAAACCATCACTACCGATTGCGCGGGAGCAAGAGCCCTGGCCGCTATTGTTCGCCGCCTGTCTGATCGCGACGGTGACGGCTATTCAGCCCTGCTCGGCGGCGGCGACTGCGATGACCGCAACTCCGACGTCCATCCAGGCGCTACCGACGTTCCAGGCAATGGAATAGACGAGAATTGCCTCGGAGGAGACTCTTCTCTTGGTGACCGAACAAACACCACCGCCGCCGCCGGACGCACCGTCGACACCGCGGCGATTGGTTCCGCCAGCAGCAGCTCGGCTGCCGCTTCTTTCCGTTGGGACGGAAACATCCTGATCATGGTGGTCGACACCGTGCGAGCCGATCGACTCGGAGTCGCTGGCTATCGCCCCCATGACAAGTCGCGCACCCCCCGCATGGACGACTTTCTTGGCCGCAGCACTCACTTTCGTCGCGCCTACGCGCAGGCACCCAACACCCCGCGATCCTTTCCCTCGATCTTCTTCTCGCGCTTCCCGTCGCAGATACCCTGGGACATCCCATTCCGCAACTACTCGAGAATCCTTCCCGAGGCGGTTTCGTTGTTCGAGGTCCTGGCTGAGGCAGGGCTGAAGACTATCGGGATCGCTTCGCATTTCTATTTCACCGAAGAGCAAGGCATCACTCAAGGCTTCAGCGAATTCGACAACGAGGGCGCAACCTCGCTGCGAGATTCGAACCACGATGTTGCTGCTCCCCGCATTGCTCCACGGGTGGCAAGGCGCCTCGGTGCGCTGGGTCGCTCTGGCGAGAGATTCGCGATGTTCGTGCATTTCTTCGAACCGCACTCGACCTACATGACGCATCCCGAGTTCCCGATTGCCTCGACCGGAGTGACCGGGCTGGAAGAGAAGTACGACTACGAAATCGCCTTCGTCGACCGCTACGTTGGCGAGGTCCTCGACGCGTTGAAGGCAGCGCACCTCGAAGACCGCACTGCAGTGATCCTCATGAGCGACCACGGAGAGGCATTCGGCGCCCACCGGTTCGGCGGAGAACGCATGTTCTTTCACGGACAGACCCTGTACAACGAGCTCCTCCATGTCCCGTTCGCCATCCGCATCCCGCACCGCGAACATGCCGCCCACAACGCCCAGAGCTCAGCAACAGCAGCGGCAACGCCAGCGGACGCAGTGCTGTCCGCTTCGACCCCGGCCATCTCGGCGCTGCCAACGTCGCCTGCTCCACCGGCAGCTTCCACGATTGCGCCAACGGCGGTTGACCAACAGATAATGCTAATCGATTTGGCGCCAACCATCCTCGATCTGATCAAGGCTCCCATTCCCGGTTCCTTCCAGGGACGAAGCCTCCTCCCGGCGATACTCGGGGATACACTCCCGCCCCAGCCGGTCTATGCCGAGCTCACGCCCGCCCCCAGTTGGAACCATTCAGCGCGAATGATGATCGCCGAAGACAACAGAACCAAGCTCATCTATCGCACGAGCGAGAACCTATTCGAGCTCTACGATCTCCAGGAGGATCCGCAAGAGCAGCGCAACCTGGTGGCCACCAAGTCACAGCTTGCGAATGACATGAAACAGCGAATCGGGGCGTGGATGGAAAGCATCCAGGCGCAAAGCAGCGTGGCGGCCCAGCAATAGTCAATGCTTCGATGGAGGCCAGGTTCCGCCCTAAAACGGCGACAGTGACCACGAGCGCAGCATGGCTCCGCCGCGTGGAAGGGGGGCCCCGTTGAGCTTTGGAGTGTGTCCCGATCGGTCAACGGGCTTGCCGTTCTCGGTCCCCTGTCCTTTGTTCCTAGTTCCTCTTCGGCGCCGGCCTCAAACGGATCCACTGGCGGCGGTTTTGGAGATCCACTGACGGTTGCTGTGATTGTGGTTGGAGGCAGGGTCCCTATCGGTGCCAGGTCCTGCACGTTCGGTGAGCAGTCGTTCTTGGTAGGGGATCCCTCGTGGTCGGCGAGAGCGTTCTGCTCTGGGTTCTCTGATTCTTTTTCATAGAATCATGACCCGTTTGCTT
>JAZDLZ010000700.1:0-4143 GCA_043801535.1 Pseudomonadota bacterium | reverse complement strand
ATTCATTGGAGTGCCATGTCACCGTCGCGCCGCCGGTTGCTGCGGCCAGAATAGCACCTCGAAAGAGGAATGGAACAAGGAACTAGGGACTAGGCACAGAGGGCCGGGAACAGCACGACCAACGGTTTTGTTTCACACCCTCCATCGCCGAATCACCCTTGCACGACGTTCTGGCGCCGGAATACAGTGGTCCTTCGCCTCAAGGAGTTACGCTATGTCAGCCAATTCCACTGGTGCTAGCGAGAAGCGATCTGCCACTGCGGCCATTCCCTCGACTAGGCCCAACACGGCCGCGCAAAGGACTCTGGCGACGGCGCGGCAGCCTATTGGAGTAGCGATCGCGCGCCGTGCTGCCTTGG
The DNA here is from genome assembly GCA_043801535.1 of Pseudomonadota bacterium. Classification (GTDB taxonomy): domain Bacteria; phylum Myxococcota_A; class Polyangia; order Haliangiales; family SHYZ01; genus JAZDLZ01. Next base: position 3,784 of record JAZDLZ010000700.1, on the reverse strand, counting down.
TCTTTCTCCTGGCGATGGCGATTGGAGGATCGTCGACGGTGCGTGCCGGCAGCAGGTCAAAGGACGAGGCGGTGAGCCCGAGCCCGAGCCCGAGCGCGATCGAGGTCGAGGTCGGCGACGCGCGGCAGGTGCAGCCAGTAGTGGTCGTCGGGCGGCAGTTGGTGCTGGAAGGCCAGGCTCGGCCGGCCCTGGTTGCTGGAATGCTCTCGAGGTCGCTGGCAGGGACGCCCGTCGAGGCTGTTCGAGCCTATCTGGAATCTGGCCCCGATCCGATTCGCGGGTTCCACGCTGCCGACTTTCGCCACGACCAGACGATCCGGGCACGGGGAGGCGCCTTGGTCAAAATGAAACAAACGTACGGTGGGGTTGACGTCGTCGGTGCTGGAGTGGCAGTCCGGCTAGACGAGCAGGGACGGGTGCGTTGGGTCGGCTCCAGTGCCGCGGCAATTCCGCCGGCATTTTCAGTCTCTCCTGGAATCAGCCGCGAAGACGCCGGACGATTGGTAATCCATCGCTCCGGCGGGAATCGGTTTCGGCTCGCCTGGGAGCTGATCGTTCGTAACCCCGTCGCGGCCTGGGAGATCTGGCGGGTCTTCGTCGATGCCGAGGACGGGACGGTGCTGGCGGCCGACAATCTGGCGCTGCGCGACCGGCTGGCAAATGTCTACGAGTGCAATCCCGTCACCACCCCAAGGCTCGAGGAGGTGGTGTTGGATCTGCCATATCAGTCGACCGTGCTCGACGGCGACAGGGTCTTCGGCCTTTCCTGCGTTGACAATCATACCTGCACGGAGATGGGGCCACGCTGGGTTCGAGTCTGCGAATACGTCCAGAACGCCCGGGCGGACGAATCGGGCGATTTCAACCAGTACTATCCTCCGCGCGACCCACTCGACGGCAGCGACGTCTTTGCCGAGGTGCAAGGCTACTATCATGCTACCAAGGCTTTCGCGTTTTTCGAGTCGTTCGCCGGTGGAGACCCGATTCCGCGGAGCACGATGCTCGCGGTGATTGCGAACTACTCGATTCCCGACATGAACGACCCTTTTTGCGACGGACCAGAGAGCGAAGACGATCTTGCGCCGTTCGACTCCGCGTTCTTCGCTCCGTCGTATGGCCGGGGTTCGGACGGAGTCGATTCGATCTATCTCGGACAAGGGAGCGTGGTCGATTTCGCCTACGACGGCGACGTCGTCTATCACGAGTTCACCCACGCCGTCATGTGGTCTCAATCCGAAATTTTCGCCATCGCGTTGCAGCACGACTCCTACGGGGTCGACCCTACCCCAGGCGGGTTGAACGAAGGGTTTCCGGATTATTTCTCGAGTGTCCTGGCAGAGAGCGCTGCCGTTGGCGAGTATGCGGGCCAGACCTTCCCCGAGCAGGGCATGATCAGGAATCTGGACAACTCCGAGACGTGCCCGACCGGAATATGGGGAGAGTCGCACATGGATTCGCTCATGTGGTCTGGCGCGCTCTGGGAAGTACGTTCTGCCCTTCCCGTGCAACAGAGGCAGCCCATGGATCGAGCTGTCTACACCACGATGGCATCGCTAGGCGCCTACGATAGTTTCGAGACTGCTCAGGCCAAGCTGGTTGCCGAGCTCGAAGTCACCATTGGTGCCGAGGTTGCAGATCTGGCCGAGTCGGTCTTCCGGCGACGCGGCCTCGACGGCTGCAACAGGAGAGTCATCGACGTGAAGGAGATGGGCGAAGACCCGCTCGGACATCCGCTAGCGCTGACCCTCGACATGGATCCGATGACGGGTGCAACCTTCGCGCTGCCGAGCCCCGTGCAGTTCAAGTTGACCATTCCGGTCGACGCCAGCGAGATTACTTTTCGCGTCGACGAGGTCACCACCTCGGCTGGACTCGGAGCACCGACGGCGCTGCAGTTGATTGGCAAGAAAGGTAGCGAGCCGATCGTCTGGCAATGGGACGGCCGATTGTATTCCTTCGACGCCACCGCTGTCGTTGCTCTCGCTTCTTCCGGCGTCGGCTACAGCGGTAGCCTCGTCGGTGATTTCCCTGCTGGCGAGTACCATCTCCAGCTCGTCAACCAGGGAACCACCCCGAGCCTGCTCTCTGGGCTGAGCTTCGGCTACGCGCCGGTCGTACCGCAGATCGATGCCGGGACGAATGCCGCACCGGACAGTGGCTGCGATTGTCGTCTCGGTGGTCAACCGACGAGCGATGGCGCAATCGGCGCCTCGGTCGCCATTCTCTTTGCGCTGGCTATTCGACGCGTACTACCTCGGTGGCCAGCCTGCCGAGGAGCGCCGTCTCGGCGGCGGCGACGGCTTCGTGGTCCCTCGACTCGAGGGTGACGATGACTCGGTATTCGCTCGAGTCGTTGCGCGGATAGCTGCCAATCGACACTGCCGGGCAATCGGCGACGACTTGGTCCAGGTGATGGGCGATGGTGGCCTCGTCCGCGGCGCAGTAGATTCGCCGCAGGTGAAAGGGACGGGTGCGGAAGCGTTCGCGTATCATTTCGAACTTCCGGCGGAAAATCGCTGGAACCCCGGGGAGAATGTAGACGTTTCGATAGCACAGCACTGGCCAAGCCGAACCCGTCGTGTCGATCAGGCTCGCTCCCTCGGGAATCTCGGCCATGCGAAGGTTTCTTTCCTCGAGGTGATCGCCGAAGAAGCTCCTGATGTGCTGTTCGAGCTTGGGGCTCCGTACCACCGGGACGCCGAATGCGTGCGCAATGGCACCGATGGTGATGTCGTCGTGGGTCGGCCCTACGCCACCCGAGGTCAATACGTGGTGGTAGCGTTCGGAGCAGCGGCGCACGGCATCGCTGATTTCTTCGAGAGCGTCAGGTACGATCTCGATCCGGCGCAATGCGGTACCAAGCTCGTGCAGGGCCTTGATCAAGTAGACGGCGTTCTCCTCGGCAAACCTTCCAGAGAGGATTTCGTCGCCGATAATGACTACTGCCGCAGTGTCGGAGGGTGGCATGGTTCTCCCGTTCGTCTTCTATTCAGCGCGGCGCCGGAATCGCGAGTCGAAGCCAGTGTCCCGTTCTCCCGCTTTGTCAGGCTGTTATGCTAACAGAGGTTATTCGGGAAGCGAGGATTATGGATGTTGGATGAACGGCAGCCGCCTATAGTTGGAGCGAGCTCGGACGAGCTCGCAGGCAGCAGTCCGCAGAGCCCGGCGGGGTTCTCTCCGCCGGAGATCTCTTGCCCGGCGAGCTGCGAATCGCGTATTCGGGTGCTGCCGCCGGAGCTTGCCGACCAGATTGCCGCCGGCGAGGTAGTGGAGCGACCAGCGTCGGTAGTCAAGGAGATCGTCGAGAACTCCCTGGATGCGGGAGCGCGGCGTATCGACATCGAAGTCGAGGGGGGTGGCCGGCGCCTGATCCGAGTCGTCGACGATGGCTCGGGCATGACCCCGGTCGAGGCGAGACTGGCTCTGAAACGGCATGCTACTTCCAAGATCAGCAGGATCGAGGACCTGGAAGCTCTCCGGACAATGGGCTTTCGCGGGGAAGCGTTGCCCTCGATTGCCGCGGTGTCGCGTTTTTCGCTCGTCACTCGGACCAAGGATGCCATCGCCGCCTGCAGGATCGATGTCGCGGGTGGGGTCGAGGTGGGAGGGTCGGAGGTCGGGGCGCCGAGTGGAACCCAGGTGGAGGTGCGCGAGCTGCTCTACAACGTGCCGGCGCGGCTCAAGTTCCTCAAGACCGAAGGTACCGAGGCGGCGCGGATTGCCGAGACCGTGCGCCGTCTTGCTCTCGCCAATCCCGAGGTGCACCTCAGACTCCGGCACAACG
>JAZDLZ010000679.1:0-3026 GCA_043801535.1 Pseudomonadota bacterium | reverse complement strand
GAGCAGATCATGCTGGCGGCCGGGGAAAAGCTATCGATCTCTGGTCCGCTTCGGCCTCGTGGTCATGCGATTGAGCTGCGGATCAATGCCGAGGATCCGATAACGTTTGCGCCGTCTCCCGGCAAGATCTCTGCTCTTCACTTGCCAGGAGGACTTGGGGTACGGGTCGACACTCACATCTATGATCAGTATTTCGTTCCTCCCTACTATGATTCGCTACTGGCAAAGCTGATAGTCCACGCCGAAGATCGAAACATGGTCATAAGGCGCTTGCAGAGATGTCTCGAGGAATTCGTGGTCGAGGGTATCAAGACCAACATCGATTTTCACCGCCGCCTCCTTCAGCATCCAGATTTCATCAATGGGAAGCTTGATACCCATTTCCTTGATAGGATGGCGGCTGATGGCAGAAAAGGAGGAACCTAGCGTTTGCTGTAATGTTGCGTTGGGGCTGCAATCGGATGCTTGACCCCTTTGCGCGAGACGCGTACGCTATAGGTCCATCTTTGCCTTGATTACCGTCCTTAGCGACCGCCGGGAGGGTGGCGACTAGCCGTGGCCATCAACAAAAACAAGGTCATGGAAGCTGCCCAGAAGCTTGTCGAAAAAGGTCAGTTCGACAAGGCAATAAGGGAGTATCTAAAGGTTGTTCAGGAAGACCCTAAAGATGTGCGGGTCTGGCTGAAGATCGGTGACCTCTACGCCAAGAAGAACGCCAAACAAGAAGCCACGGAAACCTACCAAAAGGTCGCGCAGTTCTACGGGGAACAGGGCTTCTACCTCAAGGCAGTAGCCGTATACAAACAGATCCTCAAGCTGGATCCCAGGCTTGTCGAAGTGAACATGAAGCTGGCGGAGCTCTACCGCCAGCTCGGCCTGATGTCCGACGCAGTGCAGCAGTACGAATTGGTGGCGGCTTTCTATCACCGGGAAGGAAGAGTTCGCGAGGCGCTTGCAACCATCAAGGCGCTTTGCGAATTGGATCCCGACAACGTTGCCACCCGTATCAAGCTCGCCGAGCTCTACTCCAAAGAGAATCTCGTCGAGGATGCCATTGCCGAGTTTACCAAGGCTGCCGAGTACCTGCGCTCGCACAACCGGATTGACGACTTCCTCAAGGTAGCCGAGAGGCTCCTGTGGCATCAGCCAGACAACTACGCTGTAAATCGCGAGGTTGCTGGTCTGTACCTGAAACGCAGCGATCCCAGACGTGCCTTGCAACGGCTACACGTCTGCTTCAAAGCGGATCCGCGTGACGTCGAGACACTTTCCTTGTTGGCTTCGGCGTTTCAGGCTCTCGAGCAGAAGACCAAGACGGTCAGCGTCTTGAAGGAACTGGCCCGCATCCACCAGGAAAACGGCGAGAACGCCAAAGCAACTGACGTATGGCGACGGGTTCTGGGTCTCACGCCGGACGACGCAGACGCTCTGGCAGTCTTGAGCGCCAGGCCATCGGGCGTTTTCCCGGCAAGGGCTCCGGGCAAAGGTCCACCTGTTCCACCGGGGGTGCCTTCTGCCATGCCTGGTTCCAGTGGTATTGGCAGTCTCGGTGGCTCGGCGGCAGCCGGTTCGGTCCAGGGACAAGCACCTGCAAGGCCATCGCTCGTAGCGTCAGCGTCGAATACGACCGGAGCACCGCCGGTCGTCACCATACGTGGTTCGGGGGCGCAGCAAAGACCGCCGACGCCGGTGAGTGGGGTTCCGATCGGGCGCGATCCAATGGCGACAAGTAGTGTCCACGGACGGAGACTAGCGACTCCGGTCAGCGGGGTTGCGGTCCAGTCTCGCGGGGCTGGGGCTGTTGGCGGCGGTGATACTGGCGCTGCCGGTGGCGGTGGCGGAGGCAGTGTCGCCCCTGGCAGTGCCGGAGGCGGCGGTGCCGGCGCCGGTTCTGGCGCTGATGGTGCTGTCACTGACGTATCTGGGCTTCGGCAGTCAAGGGAGCTCAGGATGGATGGAACGGCTGGCTCGAGTCCTTCTCTCTCTCGTGGCAGATCGCCCGCCGAGGATCTGCAGCGCAGTGGTGTGAGGCCAAGGCAGGACAACGAAGCTACCGCCAAGCGCGGCATTCTCGAAACGGAAGCCGAGCTAGAGAAGGCAGAGGCACAGTCCGAGGAAGAATTGTTTTCTCGTCGGAATCTGTCCGCAGAGGAAGCGCATGCCGACGAGATCGCCAAGATCCTCACCGAGACTGACGTCTATGCCAAGTATGGGCTCCACCGCAAGGCGATCGAACACCTCTCGCGGGTGTTCGAGCTCGATCCTCGATCGGTCGAAGCTCGAGAAAAGCTCAAGGACATCTACATTGCCCTGCGCCAGGAGCCAAATGCCGTGGCCGAATTGGTGCAGCTCGTGGAGCTGACCGGGCGCAGCAATCCAGAGCAGGCCGCGTCATATCTTCGTGAGCTCGCCGAAATAGACCCGACCGATCGGCGCATTGGCTCGCTGGCAACCAAGTACAACTTGAAGACCGATTTGCAATCTTCTGGCCAGCGGAGCTCTCTCTCTCGTCCAGGAGCTGGCCGGCCTGGCGTGCAGGGGTCCCAATCGAGGACCGTCGCTCCTGTTCCTTTCGAGGTCGAGGCGGAGGTCGAGGCAGAAGCAGAAGACCGTGAAAGCCCTGGCGACGACGAAGAAAGCGTCGAAGCCACTGCAATCGGTGACGACTTCGTCGAAGACCACATCAGTATCGAGTTCGCCGAGGCGTTGCCTGATGGCCGGTGCCCGCCCGATGCCGCCGACGTTGCAGCGCTGTCGCTCGGCGCCGCCGCCAGTGCCGCCGCTGTTGCGGCGGATCCCGACGACGATCAGTTCGCCGTGCAGGTGGAAGAATCGTCCGAGGTCGGTTTCGAGTTCGAATTCGATGACATCGCTAGTTCTCCCGTTGGACAGAGCGTCCCAGCGGAAGACTTCTCCGAGCAGGCTCTAGATACTCCACTCGATGGAGATGACGGAGGGCAAGCCTTCGCCACCGAGCTATACAGCGGTCCGACGGCAGCCCTGACACTGGAGCGAGAGTTTCGGGA
>JAZDLZ010000662.1:0-2810 GCA_043801535.1 Pseudomonadota bacterium | reverse complement strand
CCTTGTTGCGGTTGCGTCGGTCTTACGGTTGCAGTTGCAGTCAAACGAGTCTGTTCCCTCCTACAAATCCCTCCTTGCTAAGCCCTGGTAGGGCGTGTGATACCGAATGATGCCTTCGGCTTGGTCTTGCTTGCGGCACTTGCCGCGCTTGCGCTTGCGTTCGTACCTACTGTCTTACCCGTCGGGAGATCGCGCAGACGTGAGGACTGGAAGGGCGTGTTGAACGTCTTCTCGAGGAGCTTGCAGTGCTCAAAGTCGGCCTGCGTGTAGTTGTCGAGCAGACCGATCTTGTCGAGGATGACCCGCATGTCAGCGGCCTCCTCCTCCTCGAGCAACGTCTCGTAGCCCTTGGCGTAATACTCGGCCGTCGGGCGCGTCATGAGCAACCGCTGCGCCTTTCCACCAGCCATCTTCTTACGCACGATACGGAAGACGCAGGTGGCATCGGCCGGCAGGATCTCTCCCGGTTGTCCCGGGATGGGGATCTTGACGTAACCACTCTTGGTCTCCACTTCGTGTGCCAGGAAGATGAACAGCTTCCCGGCATCAGCGGCGCGACCCTTCATGATGCGACAGCGACTCAGGAACTTGTCCCACGCTGCGAAGTCGGTCTTGCCACTGTCTACGCTGCGACCTCTCTCCGACTGGACCCAGTCCTCCCAGGCAAACGTCAGGTTGTCGATGATGATCGTCTTGACACTCGAATCCTCGATGAAGAAGTCGATGCCCCTGCGAGCCTCGGCCCAAGTGTCCGACAGTCCGTTCCCCTTCTCATCGCGCCGTGCATCCCAAAGCTTCACGCTTGAGGTGTTCATCACGAGCTTGCCGTTCTTGTACGACGCGATGCCATGCTCGAGGAATGGCTTGACGATGTTTGCCTGTGCGTCCAGTCCTACGATCCCGGGAGCAGGGCAAGTCAACATGAGCGTCGACTTGCCGCCACCCCCGGTCCCGTAGATGAGGAAACTGGGACAGCCAGTGTCCTCTTCTGTTGCAACCTCTTCGATCAACGGCATGGTTCCCTCCTGTTGAATGCCGCTGACTAGACGGGCTTGACAGCCTTGCGCGACACGAGACCCACTTCCTCGAGCTGGACCTGCTTGCCCAGGAGCCGGATGACCTTGAACGGACCGTTGCCCAGGGCCTCGACGACCTCGGCGTTCTTCTCGACGTACTTGTCCGTGAACTCCACCTCGTCGCCCTCACCGAGGGGTGCAGCGGCAGAGCCGCCCGGCAGCTTCTCGACCTCGGGGAGCGCCTCGCGCATGGCCACGAGTGCATCGCGCACGCCGTTGGCGATCTCGTCACGGACCTCGGTCTCGATGGGCACCGACTCGATCGACCCCTGGGCCTTCTCGAGCATCACCATGACCGCGTTCCAGCGCTGCACGTAGATCGGGCCGCGAGGACCCTTGGAACGACCCGTCTTCGCCGGTGCCGCTGCCGCCGGAGCCGCTGCCTTCTTGCCATTTCCGCCCTTCTTCCCAGCCATGTGACTCTCTCCTTCTGTTGTGTTGCGTACTGCGGTGGTACTACGGGGACTGCGGTTGACTGACTATGGACAGGAACAGCACTCTTGGTCTTGTACTATGACGCGCGCAGTGAAGGCGTCCGACTCGATCGCGCCATATACGAGACCAAGGAGAACCAGTACTTCCACAGTGACAATCACGTACATGAAAACCAGATCAGCTTTCACGTTTCACCTCAGTTGCCGCGTCAAGTAGCAAAGGCTTGTGATCCTCCTTGCGATAGTACATGTCACGGGCTGCACCGTTAGTGTGGCAGTAGTCGTAGAATTCGCAGGCGCCGTACTGATTGAAGCAGGCGCCCCACTCGTGCGGCCAGGGCTCGTCAATCCCGTAGCACTCTTGGAGTGCCGGCAGAACGAATGCAGCCTCGAAGGCGCGGCTCTGGACGATGCTCTTGACCTGCCACTCAGTGACGTACACGTCCACCGTGCGCATCCCGATCTCGCCCTTGCTCTTCTCGTAGATGACGAAGATCTGCGGTGTCAGATGCTTGGGGATCTTGTACGACTTGCCACTCCTGATGCCGTTAGGACAGCCTGCCTCATCCCAGATGGCCACACCCTGCATGAGCTGCGGATCTGCGAGGTAGCGCAGGAGCCTATCGGCTTTGAAGCTACCCTGCGTCTTGAGGTCCACCCAGCGCACTTCATTCTCGCCACGGGGAACGCCCAGAAGGTCATAACGCGTCGTGAGCGGAACGATGACGCGCCTGTTACCGATCGTCACATCGAACTCGGCGCGATGATGAACCTCAGCACCGTTGATCAAGCGCACAGCGCTCTTGGGGTACACGTCCATGTACCAGTCGATCATGCGGATCGCTTGATCACGTGCGTCGCGCTCGATAGCCGCTGCCTCGACGATCTCGAGCACCTGAGACCGGGACTTGCCTCGGTGAAACGCTTCCCAACCGGCATGCGTGGCTGTTCCACGATCAAGTCCACGTCGTGGCCGAACGGGCTCAAGTCCCAAGATGTAGATGAGATAGTAGCGCCGGTAGCACGCCCGAAGACACGTCCAGCGCGAGTTGCCCCATTCGGTTGCGGTCGAGTAGCGCGCCGTAGCAGGAGGCTTCTTGAAGCCGTGAGTGCGCTTGATGATCATGGACGTCCCCCGAGCCAAATGGCCTCTCGGCTGACCTTTCCACCGTTTCTAGACTCGTTGGCTTTGATGTCCATGAACGGTTTGAATGGCAGCCACGCCGCGCCGACGTTCTCGCAAACGATAGTCTGACCGCGACGTGAGCAGCACCACTTTGCTAGAGCTGGAAAGTCGATT
>JAZDLZ010000645.1:0-3182 GCA_043801535.1 Pseudomonadota bacterium | reverse complement strand
CGACCTTTCGCCCGAGGCCGCCAAGGCAATTGCGTCCTACGATCGCCCGCTGCTGATTACCGTCATGGGCGAATTCTCCAGTGGTAAGAGCACCTTCGTGAACGCCTTTCTTGGCGCCGAGGTCGCGCCAGCAGGGATAACGCCCACAACTGCTACGCTGAACGTGGTGAAGTACGGCCAGACGAAAGCTGGTCGCATCGTCTATCTCGACGACAGAGTGCGCGATCTGCCCTGGGAAGCCGTTCCCGGCGTGCTTCGCTCCCTCGACCAGAGCGAGACCCGTCTGATCCGGCACGTGGAAATCCTCTACCCGCTCGAGGCTCTCGAGCAGGTGAACATCGTCGATACGCCGGGGCTCAACTCGATTCTCCCGGAACACGAAGCCACTGCTCGCCGGTTTGTCAGCGAAGCCGATGCGGTTGTCTGGTTGTTTGCCGCCTTGCAGGCAGGCAAGGCTACCGAGCACGAAGCGCTCGAACAGATCCGCAGAGAAGGAAAGCGCGTCCTCGGCGTAGTCAACAAGATCGACCAGGTGACCGCAGGCGAGCTGACGAGTGTTGTCGAGGAGCTCGACAAGGGTCTAGGTCATCTGGTCGACGGGTTCCTTCCAGTCTCGGCTCGCCGGGCATTGCGAGCGCGGCTGGACCAGGACCACGCTGCCTTGGTCGCCGCTTGCTGGCCAGCGCTCGAGAGTGCCCTCGAGGAAAGGTTCCTCGGTCAGGCGCGGCTGCTCAAACGCCAGGCAATCGCCAAACGCATCGACGGTCTGCTAGAAACCGGACGAAAGCGAGCAGTGGCTGCTGCCGAGGTCTTCGGCCAGCGCGTGGAAGTACTGCGCCAGGCAGCCGCGGCGACGCGTACGGCAGCGCGGACGCTCGTCGCAGACGTGGTTGCCCAGGAGAGCCGCCGTCTCTCCGAACGAGTGGCGACAGCCTACCGCAATGCGGCTCGCGAAGTGCTCGATCTGGTCGAGCCTCGCCGCCTGCCATTTGGATCGCACCGCGCTACTCCTGCCGACCGAGACTATCTGCTCCGGCTTCTCGAGCGTTCTCTCGTCGAGGCGCTGAAGCCGACCCGGCACTGTATTGCCGAGGAGCTGTCCCGGACCATCGGCAGAGCCAGCGCGGCTGCCGAAACCACCGGGGTGAGCGCCGAGGCAATCGGCCGCCTGGAAGACTCGATCGCTCTCCTCGAGGCCCGAGTTTTCGATCGCTGCCACGCCTTTCTGCGCGGATACCTGCGGGGTGGCAGGCTGGACGATTTCTTCACCAAGGTGCTTCCCCACCTGGAGCTATCCGAAGACGCCGTCTATCACGCTCTCATCCGTGACGCACCTTCCCTCGATACCGAGCTGGCCGAGCCACTGGCGGCACAGGCCCAAGACGTGCTGCGCGGCACCGCAGAGTGGCTCGAGAAACTGGCTGTCTCGACGGATCTCGATCGCTTCCAGACCGAATCCATCCTGCTCGTGCTGCTCGACTACTTTGCCGCCGAGCTGGCTCGGCTCACCAAGAACCTCCAAGGAGCCGGCGACCAAGTCTGAGAATCGAGATAGAATCCGGCGATGACCAAGTACCAGAGTCTCCTCATCTACTACTTCTCGGGGACTGGCAATGCCATGTCAGCCGCCCGCTGGATCGGCGATCACGCGCGCACTGCCGGGGTGACGACCCAAGTGCTCAACATCGAGGAGCTCGGCGACAAGGAGGTGACGATTCCGCCGTTGAACGGCAAGACGTTGATTGGTTTCTGTTTTCCGACGCACGGGTTCGCCGCGCCCTGGCTGATGCTGAAATTCCTGGCGCGCTTCCCTCGGGTATCCGGCGCCGACCTGTTCTTCCTGAATACCAGAGCCGGCTTCCGGCTCTGGAAGCTCGTCGCCGGGCCTGGCTTGAGCGGCCTGGCCATGTGGCTCCCCATGGTGCTGTTCTGGCTCCGTGGCTACTCCATCGTTGGCTCACTGCCGCTCGACATGCCTCATAGCTGGATCTCGTTCTTCTGGCCGAACACCATGCGCGGCCGCGAGCTCATCGTTGCGCGGTGTCGCCGCATCGTGAGCACGTTCAGCGAGCGACTGCTGCAAGGACGGCGCTACTACCGCTGGAGCATCTGGCTCACCCTGCCCCTGGATCTGGCTGTATCGCCGATCGTACCTTTGTACCTGTTTCTGGGGCGCTTCATGCTCGCCAAGACGCTCTTTGCTTCGTACACGTGCAGTGATTGCGATCTCTGCGAAAAGTACTGCCCGATCGGAGCCATCGAACGAAAAGGGGGACGGCCGTACTGGAAGTACTCCTGCGAGAGCTGCATGCGTTGCATGAACATCTGCCCGAAAAAGAGCATCCAGTCCTGGGTGACGAGGTTGGCGCTCTACGGGTACCTGATCATGGCCGTTGGCATACCTCTCGTCGCCTTGAACAGCACCCTCTGGTTCATCATCGCCACGATCTCGGTGTTTCCTCTCTATCGGCTCATGCACGAGCTGTGGCGATGGAAGCCAATCAATGTGCTCTTCACCTTCACCTCGCTCACCAGGGCCTGGAACCGCTACCTTGCGCCCGGCGTCAAAGCCAAGGACTTCCGCGGTAGCACAGCACCAGCACCGAAGCATGACGACGTCTCCGAACGCACTCAGCCAGGAACACCGGCTGACAGGGACCTCGGCTGAACGTCGCCGCTCTCGTCAGGTCTAGTTATTTCACAACGCCAATCCATCATGATTTCCAACTCTTGCACCAGGAATCCCCCGAAATCCTCACCTGCGCTGCCTATGCAGCCTCTCGATGGTAGAACTTGAGCAGTCCCCCGATTCGCTCGCTGCGCTTCACCTCGCCGACATCGCTGGCGTGATCCCGACGCGGGAATAGAAGCACGTTGTCCTTGCCCTGGTGGTTTCGCTCCTCGTGATAGTGCTCGACGTACTCGGAGAGCGCGCGCTGCAGTCCCTCTTCACCGAAGACCACCAGCCGGGACAGAAGCTCAGACTTCACCGAGAGTACCCAGCGTTCGGCGAAAGAGTTCAGATCCGGCGAGTATGGCGGTAGCCGGATGACTTTCAACTTCGATGCCCTCAGTATCGCCCGAAAAGAAGCCGTGTACTTCGTGTCGCGATCGATGATCACGTAGCGACACCCGTCGAGGAAGCCCCACCCTGACATGGTCACGTTGCGAGCAATCTGCTT
>JAZDLZ010000529.1:0-4481 GCA_043801535.1 Pseudomonadota bacterium | reverse complement strand
GAGTCCCTCTCCCTGTCTGTCGAGGTTTCCCTCTATCTTCAGCACCGTGTTTTTGTTGTCCACGACGCGTAGTGTACAACTCTATGACGAATTGGGAGTGTTGGCTCCTCCTCCTCCTCCTCGCTGGTATGCCAGCACATCGGGCGGGGTCTTGTCTTCGTGGCCTGGGCAGAACGGGCAGAAAGCGCTACTCCCCGGCGACGGCGATCCCAGCTTGTAGGGTGTGGGACGGGCAGCCCGCTCAGTGGCGATGATGATCCAGCGACCGACGATCGGGTCTTTGCGTAGCTCGGGCACGTCTATAGCTCCGATACCTCGACTGATACCGAGAGCTCGTGGTCTTTTCCTTCGGGAAGCAACTCCACGTCCCAGCAGGGGACGATGACCGATCCCTGATAGGTTCGTTCGAATCCGCTCTCGGACTGGGACGCAGTTTCCAGGGGAAAACGCCAGAACGTTGTCTTGGCTTCTTGACTATTGGCCGCAATCTCCACGCGGAAGCGACTCCATTCATCGACGAGCCCGAGACGAGGGCAGTCGGCAAGAACACCGCGGGACGTCATGCTCGCTTCGCCATCGGCCAGGGTGCGACCTTGCACGACGTAGCGGCGCGCTGGGTCGTTGCCGGCTAGCAAGGTCAGCGAGAGCTCGGGTGCAAAGCGCACGGTTGTCGAGACGCTCGTTCTTTCAAGCAAGGAGACGCGCCAGCGGCAGGTCAGCCGTCGTCCGCTCAAGGTGTAGGTCTTGTCGACAACTACCGGCAGACTCGGCTGGTGTTGGCCAGAGGGATTGGCGATAGTCCCGTGGCGACACAACTGGACTGTCGCTGTCGCTGCCGCTGCCGAAGCAGGCGTCCTCTGATGATCGGGCGGGCTCTGTCCATTGATCGACACGATCCGATACGCCCCGGTGGCGAAATCGCCGAGCTCATCGTACTTGACCGCGGCGAAGTCCTCGAGCGTCGTCTGCGACCGCAGGGAATGGTCAACGAATCCGAGACGGAGATGGCGGTCGTAGTGGAGGAATTCTTCCAGGCCCGCTTCCTTGACCGTGGACAAGTCGTGAATCGATTTTGGTCCGCCATCGCCGTGGTTGCCAGAAGCTGCCTGCTGCGATGCAGCGCGCAGCTTTTCGTGATAGCTCTCTCTACGCCGGCCAAGGACGTTGGCCAAGTTGAAGCGGTGCGAGCGCACGTCGAGCTCGAAGAAGGCTCCGCCCAAATCCGGCTTGATTCCCACCCAAAGGTCGTCGTTGGAAAGCACGACTTCGTTCCGCAAGTCGGCGTCGAAGTCCAGGAGCTCGGCACGATGGCCGGCGATCCCGAGCACGTGGTCTGCTTCGTTCTCGGCGGCGATCAGATGCGAATAGACGGCGTGCCGGAGGTAGTTCAGATAGAGCCCACCAAAAAGGCCGTGCCAGTATGCGCAATTGCACTGACCACGGTAGAGCTCGCGGCGTGCACTGGCAGCGTTCGGCAGCGCAGCGAGCTTGCGCGACACGTGGACCATTTTCTTGTGCATGAAGTTGGCTTCGGGATACTTGGCCATGAAGCTCTGCCAGATGCCACCCCGGCAGAATGGCCGAATCTCCTCGAAACGTCCGTCTTGCTCGAGGCTTTGCTTGGCTTTCTGGTAGCGCTGCTGAGCCACGGCTGGAAGCGTCCACTCGCCCATTTCTTCGTAGGAGGCGGTTGGCAAATACACCCTGTCCGTGGAAAGCGTTTCGTCGATGACCTCGGAGAACACCCCGGTGGCGATCTTGTCGTCGGAAGAGAGCCGGGCGAAGAAGCTCCGCAGCCACCCCTTTTCCCAGACCCACTCCTTGGTGCCTGGCCACATGCCGAATTTTTCGCCGTCGTCGCCGTAGGTGACGATCGCTGGCTTGCCTGCGCTCTCGGCTCGGGCGAGCAGACCGTGCAGAGCGTCAATCGTTTCGTCGACGCTGTGGAACGGGATGGCGTAGCGCAGCTCTTTTTCGATCGGAAAGATTCCGATTGGCCAGCCGGCCTTCTCGGTGACGTAGTAGCCGAATAGCTGTTCGACCAGACCGGCATAGCGGAAGTGAGTGTCGTCGATGATCGTGTAGCGCAGGCCAGCGCGCGCAATCTTTTCGGCCAGGGCTGGCTCCCATACTCGCTCTGCCAACCACATGCCGCGTGGTCGCTTGCCAAACCTCTCTGCGCAGAACTGCGACATCAAGTCGAGCTGGCCTTGCGCGTCTTGGTCGGGCAGAACTGCCAGCATTGGCTCGTAGAAGCCGCCTCCCAGGATTTCGACTTGGCCGCGATCGACGAGCAGTTTCAAATCGTTGAGATACCCTGGCTGGTTGGCGTCCAGCCATTCGAGCAGTGGACCAGTGTGATGAAGGGCGCAGCGTACTTGCGGAAACTCGGCGATGGCATCGAGGAGGGGACGATAGCAGTCGTCGTACCCGACGCGGAACACATGGTCGAAGTTTCCTTCTGGCTGATGGTTGTGAAAAGCAAGGAGTAACGTGAGCTTGGACATGATGGCGCTTCCCTGCGCGGCCGGCGCATAGTAGGCGTGGAGATAGGTAGTGTCAACGCGAGCGTTTCATGGTAATTGGCGATCGTGCCGATCTACGAATACGAGTGCCTCAAGTGTGGCAGAAACCTCGAGCTAATGCAGGGGTTTCGTGATCCCCCGCCAGCGAGTTGTCCGGAGTGTGGTGGTGAGCTCCAACGATTGATTTCGCCCACCAGCTTTATCCTCAAGGGTGGAGGGTGGTACAAGGATCTGTACTCGTCGGCCAAACCAGGGGCGAGCAGCGACAAGCGCGATTGCACGGACGAAAAAAAAGACGGGAAGCCAGACGGGAAGCCGGACGGAAAAAGGGACGGCTCTCACGACAAGTCATCGGCGGCAAGCACTGGAAAGGGCGTTGTCGATGGCAAGGCGAGCAGCGCTAGCGCTAGCGCTGGGGACGGGAGTAGCGGTAGCAGTAGCAGTAGTGGCAGCGGCAGCGTCGGCGAAGGAGGAGGTTGCGGTGGCGGTGGCGGCAGCGGGAGTGGTCACCGCGGCAGTGGGGCCAGTGGAGCTTGTGGTGATGCCGCCAAGGGATCGAGCCAGGGTGATAGCTCGACGGGCAAGACTGTTGGCAAGACGGCCGCAAATGGTGCGACGTGACAGCCAAGACGATTGACGGAAAAGCGTGCGCGGTCAGGATTCGCGCAAAAGTGCAGTCCGATGCGGCCGAGTTGGCCGCGCACGGAGTCGTCCCCGGTTTGGCAGTAGTCTTGGTCGGGGATGACCAGGCATCGGCCACGTACGTCAGAAACAAGACTACGGCAGCGCAGAAGTGCGGAGTGCGGGCGTTCGACCACCGATTGCCAGCGTCCATCTCCGAGCACGAGCTGTTGGCCTTGGTGCGGCGTCTCAACGAGGATCAGACAGTGGACGGGATTCTGGTGCAGCTGCCGCTCCCATCCCATATCGACACCCGCCGAGTCATCGATTCGGTTTCGCCGGCCAAGGACGTCGACGGTTTCCATCCGGAGAACATGGGTCGGCTCGCGCTCGGTGTTCCTCGGTTCGTGGCCTGTACCCCAAGAGGGTGCATGGAGTTGCTTGCCGAAACCGGAGTGGCGTTGCGAGGACGCCGAGCATTGATGGTCGGGCGTTCCAATATCGTTGGGCGGCCGATGGCGCTTCTGCTCGAGCACGCCGACGCTACTGTCACAATTGCTCATTCGAGGACGATTGATCTCGCCGCCGAGGTGCGGAGGGCCGAGATCCTGGTTGCGGCGATTGGCAAGGCCGAGGCGATCCGCGGCGAGTGGGTGCGAGAAGGCGCAATCGTCATCGATGTCGGCCAGAATCGCCGGGCGGACGGCACGCTGGTCGGAGACGTCGAGTATCCTGCCGCTTGCGAGCGAGCCGCAGCGATAACGCCCGTGCCCGGCGGAGTTGGGCCGATGACAATCGCAATGCTCCTTGCCAACACTATCGAGGCGGCGCGCGGCAATCGCTTGCCCAGATAACGGTGGCGACGGTGGCGATGGTGGCATGGCTGCGTGGTTTCCGGGCGAACAAGGCACGTTGCCAGGCGCTTTTCCGGCGAGCTCAGCTCTTGGTGATTATTCTGTTGGTCGTGGCCAGCGCGGTGCTCGCCTATCGACGCTTTCACGTTCCCAAGGCCAAAGAGGAAATCCTTTGGTACTTCCGCAACTGGTACCAGCAGAGCCACGCCGAAACCAAGAGCATTCAATCGGCCATCGCCAGCCTTTTTGACGACGCTACTCCCACGACACCGCAAACCGCGGTGCTCGTTCTCGACGACAATATCGTTCCGAGCATCGATCGGGTCATAGGCCGAGCGCGTGTGGTCCGGCTCGAGAGCGTCGAGGTCATGGCACTTCACGCGGCGTATCTCCAGGCATTGGAGGGAATGCGCCAGGACGTGCTCAGCATGCGCGGGGTGTTTGTCGACCCGGCGTTGTCGCCCGCCGAGAAGAAGTATCG
>JAZDLZ010000623.1:0-2141 GCA_043801535.1 Pseudomonadota bacterium | reverse complement strand
CCAGTCGCAGGCTCTGCGCCACCGATTCGGAAACCTGTTGGCTCATTGACAGCTCCCCCATTCAATCAATGGATCAATGGTTGGCTTGCAGGAGCGAATCGACCGACTGCCTGATGATATCCGACGAGACGATTCCGGACTGCATGCCGCGTACGATCCCGTTCTTGTCTACTCCCACCTGATGCGGAGACGGGCCGATACCTAGCCCTGTCGTGTAGCTATCCCGAGGGTCGGCGAGCACGAACCGAGGGTCGAGACCATAGGAGGCGGCCCATTTCGCGGCGTCCCGAGGCTCGGCGTATTCGCCGTTCTCGCCACTCAAGACAGTGAGAAAGACCGCCCGTCCCTGATAGCCCTGCTGAAGAGCAGAGATTCGCTCGGAATAGGTCCTGCTCCTCGAGCAGGCCGGAGCAACGAACCCGAGCCACACCGCGCTCTTGCCCGCGAGCTGCTGGAGCGAGACCTTTTCGCCAAGGCCATTATTGGCCTCGAGCGATGGAGCGCTCTTGCCAATCAGCTCCTCGTTGCGGAACGAATCTCGGCGTTTTCTCTCCTTCTCCTGCTGAAGGTGCTTCCCGGCACCCGCGTACACCTCTCCGAGGAGCTTCCAGGGATCGATGTCGGGCGAATCAGGACCGCGCTCCCGAGTTTGGGGAGGCGCAGCCCCACCTTCAGGTGCCTTTCCGTCGAGCCTTGCCAGCTTTTCCGCCGCATTCCGGTTCCCCTTTGCCTTTGCTGCCTCGTACCATTGCCGCGCCATCGCCATGTCCCTTGGAACGCGGTTGGCGTGCTCGTATTCGCCAGCGAGCGCGAGCATCGATTGGTCGTCACCATGCTCGGCAGCCCGGCGATACCATTCCATGCCCAGAGTCACATCCCGATCAACGCCAGCACCGTTGATGATGTGCCACCCGAGCTCGTGCTCTGCCTTGGGGTGGCCAAGCAAAGCCGCCCGGTAGAACCAGGCCACCGCATTCCTGTCGTCGTCGGGCACGATCTTGCCCCGCTTGAAAAGCCGGCCCAGCTCGTACATGGCGTCGGCGCTGCCTTGCTCGGCAGCACGATTCAGCCAGCGCAGCCCGGCAGCGACGTCTCTCTTGACTATCTTGCCGTCGCAAAGGTAGGCGCCAAGCTGGAGCTGTGCCCCGGCCTTGCCATCCTGCGCTTCCATCTCCAATCTATCGAAGCGCTCCCGGAAATCGGGCCGGCCAATAATGCTCTTCTGACTATCGAGCAGAAACCTGGTGAGCCCGTCTTGCGCCTGGTCTTTCGGAATGAAATCATCCGGGTCGGGAGCCTTCCAGCCAGTGCCGGGAGCCTGCTTTGCCATGACTGGCAGCACGGGCTCGGGATACGAGTACGGGCCATTGGTCGATGGCGCGACCGTGCTGGGAGGCGACGAAGACGCAGGATTGCTCGACTGCGAAGATGATGCGGCCTTGTCGGGGGGCGCGCCATCAGAGGAGCCGTGGCTGCCACGCCATAGCAGCGATACCTGCGTTGGAAGAAAGCCACCTCGTTCGCGCAACAACTGAAGAGGAGACAGCTTCGTCGTGGCAAAGGAAAGAACGAGAAGCAAGATGTTCACCACTGCCAGGGGCGCCAGAAGATACGATCCCCCCGGCATCCCCTTCTTGAGCCATCGGACGCCCATCAACATCGGCACCACCACCGTCAGTAGCGCGAGACCCAGCAGGAGTGAGATGCTTGCCGCGTGTCGTCCAACCGTCGCGGCGAGACGGCTCACTGCCGGAGCCGCCCAGGCAGCGACGACGATGTTCGAGAAGACGAGCAGAGCAATGGTCGCCAGCGAGATGTAGACTCTGCTTTTCACTGCATCCTCGTTTGCCGAAAGGCGCTCCGCGCCGTTGTTCGTTTGGACAGCTCAAAGGAGAGTTGTTGGCTGGGATGATAGAATCGCGAAGGGTGGAACGGCAAGCATCAGCGGTTGTCCCTAGAGCACCGAACGGTTTGCCTCCCGTCGGCAGACTCGCGGCGGGGACGCAACCCCGGCGTCGCTCGTCGGCAGAAGGGCGGCTGCGAGCCCTCGCCGCCCCCCCATCGAGGGGACCTCGACGGGGCCCCCCCGCTACATACCGAGAGTATGCGCCCTCCTCGCTCCTTGCGGCTACGCCCCCGGC
>JAZDLZ010000607.1:0-2298 GCA_043801535.1 Pseudomonadota bacterium | reverse complement strand
TTGAACAAAGTATCGGCGATGAGCCGCCCGGATGGCAAGGAGCGAGGAGGGCGCATACTCTCGGTATGAAACCGACGAGCGACGCAGCCAGCCGGGATGGATCGGCGGCGAGACTGTTCAAGTTATTTTGCGACGGCGACTTAGGGTATAGCCCCGCTACCTGGTCACTCGCTTCGCTAGCGACTATCATGGTGGTATCCGCCAGCTCGGGCTTTCCTTGTCGACAGGAAGGCATGGTGGGTAGTGGTAGTGGTAGTGGTAGTGGTGGTGGTGGTGGCAAGCCGGGCTGCCTGACCAGGAGCGCGCTGCCATGAGGAATGAGACCACGACGATTGCGAAAAAGGGGCGAGCGGTGCTTGGGCTTGGATTGCTGAGCTCTTTCGAATCGCGGCGCCACGGGGTGGAGTATCGCTTTGTGGTCCATCCCGGCGCCAGGGTGAGCGCGCTGCGGATGCGCTATCGAGGGGCGCTGGCAATGCGGGCGACCGAGGATGGGAAGGCGCTGGAGATCGAGACCGGGGTCGGTGTGGTTCGCGAGGAAGGGCTCACCGGCTATCAGGACACGTCGGCAGGCAGACGTGAGGTATCCGTGCGCTATGAGGGACTGCACGACCGCGACGGCGATTGGGAGTACGGATTCGAGGTCGGGGCATACGATCCGACTCTGCCATTGGTGGTGGATCCGGTGATTAGTTGGGCTTCGTATCTCGGGGGATCGAACGAAAGGGACTTCGTCAACGGCGTGGCGGTGGACACTGCTGGCAACATCTACATCACCGGCCAGACCTACTCGACGGACTTCCCGGCATCCGGCGGCTTCGCCACCACCTTCGGCGGAGGAACCACCGATGCATTTGTCACCAAGGTGGACGCTGCCGGATCGAGCATTGCCTGGTCCACCTACCTCGGTGGATCGAATCGCGATATCGGCAATAGCATTGCGGTCGACCACGCCGGGAACGTGTACGTGACGGGCATGACCACTTCGACCGATTTCCCCATCACCGGTGGATTTGCCAGCAGCTCCGGCGGCGGGGCTTCCGATGCCTTTGTTGCCAAGCTCGACGCGAGCGGGTCGAGCGTTGTCTGGTCCTCCTACCTGGGTGGATCGGTCGACGACCAAGGGGCGGACATCGTGGTGGACGGCGCCGGGAATGCATACGTCACTGGGTACACCTTCTCGGCGCGACCTATGATGGATTCGTCGTCCGAATTGTCCAGCTTCCGAACGGCTCCCGCTGCGCGACGGGCGGCGAATGCTCATCGGAAATCTGCGAAGACGGCCGGTGCTGCGCCGTGGTCTGTGGAGCGTGCTCGTCGTGCGACGAGGCCGGCAGCGCCTGCACCGCGATCCCCCTCGACGACGAGGCGTGCGGCGCGATCGACTGCGACGGACTCGACACCGACTGCCGGGACTTCCACGATCTGGCCAGCAATCGCTGCGAGAGCCAGGGCGACTGCAAGGACGCCAACAGCGAGGATTGCGACTCGTATTCCGACTTCGACGTGGGCACTCCCTGCACCGATTCCACGCCCGCCGATTGCGACGATGCCCAGTGCGATGGCGCCGGCGCCTGCAGCCAAGCCCAGGGAGTCGAGGCCGCTGGCTACGTCTGTGCGTTGTCCACTGGCCTTCCCTGCGACCGTGACGACGTCTGCGACGGTGCCGCAGGCGGCGCCTGTCCTCCGCGCCTCGCTCCTCGAGGCACCAGGTGCCGGGATGCCAATGGCGAGCCGTGCGACGTTGCCGAGCTCTGCACTGGCTCGACGCCCGACTGCCCGAGTGACATCGACCGCGACCCCGACGAAGACTTGGTGTGCGGCAGCGCCGACAACTGCCCGCGGGAAGCAAACCCCGAGCAGGCCGACACCGACAGCGACGGCGCGGGCGACGTCTGCGACGACGACGACGACAACGACGGCGTCGGTGACGCCAGCGACAACTGCCGGATCGTCGCGAGCTCGGACCAGTCCGATCGAGACAACGACGGCCAAGGGGACGCCTGCGATCCTGACGAGCACTCGGACGCCGCATCCGATCGTTCCGACGCCGCGCCAGTCGATGCCGGCGCAGGGCACGCCGACTCGGCGGGCGGTATTCCGGACGCGCCGACCGACTCCGGCATCGAGCGAGCTGATTCTGCCTTGACGCGCGACGCGCTCACTGATGCCCCCTTCGATGACGGCACCCCTGCTGGCGGCGGCTGCGCCTGCTCGCTGCAGGCGGCCGGCCACAGGGGAGGCTCCAGCAACACGGCGCGGGTCGTGGCCCGATTGCCTGTGCTTGTGCTGCTGCTG
>JAZDLZ010000593.1:0-5076 GCA_043801535.1 Pseudomonadota bacterium | reverse complement strand
TCCCTCCAAGTGTCCAATTGGGCCTCGAAATCCAAGCCTGCGGTCGAGTGAATCCAAGCCGTTGCGCACTGCCGCTTCGGCGGCGCGCTGGGCCTTCATGTCGAGGCTCGTGTGAATGCGCAGGCCGCCATCGAAGAGACTGCGATCCCCGTAGCGCTGCGATGCCCAGCGACGAATATGCTCGACGAAGTAGGGAGAGGCGACGTAGTTGAGGGGTTGGTCTCGCGATATGAGCGCGAGCGGCTCGCGGATGGAGGACTCGACTTGCTCGGCGGTCAGATGACCGTCGTCGCGCATTCGGGAGAGCACGTATGCCTGGCGTTCCCGCGCACGCTGGTAGTCGTTGTAGGGAGAGAAGCTGGTCGGTGCTTTGGGCAACCCGGCGAGGAGGGCTGCCTCGGCGACGGTCAGATGCTCGACGTCCTTGCCGAAATAGACTTCCGCGGCTGCTTGAACGCCATAGGCACCGTGTCCGAGGTAGACGTGATTGAGATATATGTGAAGGATTTGTTCCTTCGACAGCTCCCGTTCGACTCTGATGCTGAGGATTGCCTCCTTGGCCTTTCGGATAAAAGTCCGTTCCCGCGAGAGCATCAGCATGCGCGCCACCTGTTGAGTGATTGTCGAGCCGCCTTGACGCAGGCTGCTGCGCTTGTAGTTCTCGTAGGCGGCGCGCGCGATTCCAATCGGATCGAGCCCAACGTGTTGCTGGAATCGGCGGTCTTCGGCCGAAATGAACGCCTGCCTTACCAATTGCGGAATGCGCTGGAGCGGAACAACGATCCGTTTCTGGAGAAAGAACTCGCCGATGAGCTCGTCATCCTCCGAATAGACTCGGGTTGCGCGCGCCGGACGATAGTCCAGCACTTTGTCCAGACGGTCTGGCAGATCCTTGGTGAGCTCGCGATATCCAAGGAAAGCCACCCCAATACCGAGAAACCCTCCGTACGTCGTCAGCAAGAACAGGAACCTGAGAAAAGAAAAGACCTTTAGCTTCGTTCTCGGGCGCATCACGCTTACTTGCCTTTTGGCGCCGGCCAGCCACAATCTTTCCCTGATATGACTGGTGCCGCCCGCGGAGTCAAATACTCCTTTTGGTTGGCCGTTGCTGCGGCCACGATAGGCCGAACGGCCTATGGATCGTCTCCGGACATTCCCCGAGCGCTCCCGGATAGTTACCTGGTATTCCTGTTCGACAATCGTTCAGCAGTGCAGGGGCTCGACTGGATGCAAGCAGGACTGGCCTATGCTCTCGTTGACAAGCTCGAAGCGCATTCAGGCCTGCGACCAGTCAGCCCGTCGTCATCAGTGGCGAAGCAGCCGGCAGCCGCCAGCAACGAGGAGGCGATATCGCTCGCCGCCAAGGAGAACGGCGCTCGATTCGTCTTCGCTGGCAGCTATGCGCGTCCCAACTGGAAGCTGCAGATAGGACTGCAGCTGTGGCAGGTGGAGCGGGGGAAGGCAGTGCTGGTTTCCGAAGGAACCGAGACGGGCGATTTCGCCAATTGGTCGAACATGCTGGCTTCGCTGGCGGCCTTGACGCTGGCCAAGGCGAAGCCGGTTCCCCGTCGATGGCAACGAGAATGCAGTCTATACCAACCCGAGACTTCTACGCTTTTACTCTGTATGGAAGAGGAATCTCGGCCCTCCATGGTTGCGGCTACCTCAAGACCCCCGACATTGCCAAGGCCGAGAAGGATTTGTCGCGGGCAGTGTTCATCGATCCGAAGTTCGCCGAGGCGCACTCCGCGCTTGCGGAGGTCTACGAGAAGAAAGGGCAGCCTGCCAAGGCAAAGGGACAGTGGACCTATGCCTTGGATATCAAGTCCGACTACTTCATGCCGCTGGCATCTCTAGCCCGGCGCTCCTTTGTCGAGAAGGAGTGGCCGGAGGGAATCGAGATGGCCAGGCGTGCGCTGGCCATCAGACCATGGGATCTGGACATGAGACTTCTGCTCGGACAGATGCTGTGGGAGACCGGTAGTGCCGAGGACGCCTACCTGGAGCTCGAGAGAATCATTGCGGTGTCACCCGACAATCTGCCTGCCCGCCGTCTGCTGGTGTTGATTCATGCCACCAATGGCGCAACCAGCGAGCTGGCGAGTCAGCTCGAGGAGATTGCGACCAGGGATCCGTCGGACGAGGAATCGAGACTGGACCTGGCAGCGGCCTACCAGGCGTTGGGGGTCGAGGAGAAGGCAGTCGCGATCTACGAGGACGTGGCGGCGAAGAATCCCCGGCAAGTGCTCGCGCTCAAGCTGCTGGGGGACTATCGCAGGGCTCGTGGAGATCTCGAGTCCGCGATCAAGTACTACGAGCGAGCGCTCGCCGCTGACCGCAACGATCCGCGCCCCTACTTTCTCCTCGGAAGTGCCTATCTGGAGATCGGCGATGACGAGAAGGCGATTCGTACCTATCGACTTGCTCAGCGTTTCACCCGCTTCCTGGCCGAGGCCTATAGCAATCTGGGCGCGATCTATCACAGTCGTCAAGATTCGGGACAGGCGATCTGGTATCTCTCGCGAGCGGCGGCTTGGCGACCGTCGAGCCCGCGCATCCACTACAACTATGGGCTGGCACTCGCCGAGGCTCGGCATCGCGATCATGCTCTTCGCGAGCTGACTCTCGCGGGCCAACTCGACCCGACCGACGCCGACATTCACTTCGCGACCGGGGTGGTGTTGCTCCGGCTTGGTCGCATGGAGGAGGCGGAGAGAGCATTCCAGGAGTGCGTGCGTCTCCGGCCCGAGCACGATGACGCCATTCACAACCTGCGGCTCATTGCCGAGCTTCGACGACGAGCTCGGGAAGGAGAGCTCGAGGTCGAGTAGCAGTCCGAATCCCGGTGCTGGGATTCGCCGTCTCGGATTCTCACGATTTCCAGTCCCAGTGCTTGACGCTCGACCTCATACGTCACTATCCTCCGTCGGGTCATCTGGAAGAGGACAGTGATGGGACACAGTCTGTTTGCCGCCAAGCCAATCCACCTATTCGAAGAGGAGATGAAGGACGACAATCGTCTCAGACGAGTGCTCGGCCCAATCTCTCTGACGAGCCTTGGTGTGGGCGCGATCATCGGAGCCGGAATATTCGTCTTGACCGGGATGGGTGCTCGCGATCACGCCGGACCCGCGCTCACCCTTTCCTTCGTCGTCGCTGGCATGGGCTGCGCATTCACTGCTCTCTGCTACGCGGAGTTCGCTTCGATGCTGCCGGTCGCTGGCAGCGCCTACACCTATGCCTACGCCACGCTCGGAGAATTCGTCGCCTGGATAATCGGTTGGGATTTGATTATCGAGTACTCGATGGCGTCAGCCGCGGTGGCAGTCGGTTGGTCTGGCTATCTCCTCAAGCTCCTCGCGCTCTTCCACATCAAACTGCCGTTCTGGTTGGCCAACGACTATTTCACCGCCAAGGCGATGCTGGCTTCCAATTCGCCGCTCTTGGCTGGCTTCTCCGATCTCACCATTCCCACCGTCCTCGGCATTCCTGTCGCGTTCAATCTGCCGGCAATGCTGGTCATTCTGGTGATCACCGCCATTCTCGTCAAAGGTATCCGCGAGAGCGCCGGCTTCAATGCCACCATGGTGGCAATCAAGCTGGTGGTGGTGTTGTTCGTGATCTTCGTCGGATCCTTCTACGTCGACACCAAGAACTGGACTCCGTTCATGCCAATGGGATGGATGGGGATGTTTGCCGGCGCGGGCTATATCTTCTTCGCCTACATCGGCTTCGATTCGGTTTCCACTCATGCCGAGGAAGCGATCAATCCCAGGCGTGACGTGCCGATTGGCATCATCGCTTCGCTCGCCATTTGCACCGTCCTCTATATCGCGGTGGCGGCGGTAATGACGGGCATGGAGCACTACAGCAGAATCGATATCTCGGCTCCCATTGCCTCGGCTTTCGTTGCCAAAGGATTGTCGGTGGCAGTGTTCATTATCTCGATCGCCGCAGTGGCTGGTATCACCTCGGTGCTCCTGGTACTGATGCTCTCGCAGCCAAGAGTCTTTCTGGCCATGGCTCGGGATGGGCTGCTTCCCCGGTCGGTGTTTGGAACCGTCCATCCCCGGTTCCGCACGCCTCACCGAGCGACGATGCTGATGGGAGCGGTGGTTTCGTTGGTGGCAGCGCTCACCCCGATCGAAGACATCGCCAAGTTGGTGAACATCGGGACGCTGCTTGCCTTCGTTATCGTCTGTGCAGCGGTGTGGGTGATGCGCCATACCCATCCTGAAAGACCCCGGCCGTTTCGCTGTCCGTGGGTGCCAGTTGTTCCCCTGCTCGGGATTGTTTTCTGCTTGGGGTTGATGTTCTTCCTCGGCTGGGTCAATTGGCTGCGGCTCTTTGTGTGGCTTGCCATTGGCGTTGTCATTTATTTCGCCTACGGCCGGCGGCACAGCGTGCTAGCCCAACCCAGAGCTACGACCACGACCGTTGTGGCGGCGGCCGACCAGCCAAGGACGCTGCCCTGACAACGTCGGCGCACCGAACGTGAGAGAGCCCATGGCAGAAGCCGTCGAGACGAAACGAGACCCAGCGTGCGCAGGCGGACAGTTCGTCCGCGGGCTGGGAATGTGGGACGCGACCGCGATCGTAGCCGGAGGCATGATTGGCTCCGGTATTTTCATCGTCTCCCAGGATGTCGCCGCCAGAGTAGGCTCACCGGGATGGCTGCTGATCGTGTGGGCAATCACCGGCCTGATGACGGTGGCTGGTGCGCTCTCCTATGCCGAGCTCGCCGCCATGTTTCCCCAGGCTGGCGGGCAGTATGTCTATTTGCGAGAGGCATACGGACCGTTGTGCGGATTCCTCTATGGGTGGACGCTTTTCCTGGTGATTCAATCTGGGAGCATTGCTGCGGTCGCCGTTGCATTCAGCAAGTACTTGAGCATCGTGACCAACAGCGTGGGCGGACATTCGATCGGGACGTCCGGCGAGCGAGTCATTGCCATTGGACTCATTGCTTTGCTCACCGCTGTCAATTGCGTCGGGCTCGCTGCCGGGAAATGGGTGCAGAACGTCTTCACGGCGCTCAAAGCAGCCACCCTGGTAGTCCTCGTCGTTCTCGGGGTG
>JAZDLZ010000570.1:0-2454 GCA_043801535.1 Pseudomonadota bacterium | reverse complement strand
AATGGAACAAGGAACTAGGGACTAGGCACAGGGAACAGCACAACCAACGGCTTTTGTTCACACCCAGTGGTAGGGATGCCGGCCAAAGAATAGCTCGGCCAGAATCAAGCCGAGTGCCCAAATATCGGCAGGCTCGCCAGGTTCCTCGCCAAGCCAGCTCTCCGGTGCCAAGTAGCGAGCAGTGCCGCAAAGCATGCTCCTCGTATCGCCTCGGTCGCCTTGGATAGAAAAACGTGAGCTCATCAAGGAGCCGCACAACCTGCCTTGCGGCGCAACAGGAATAACAAGCAAGATCAAAGGCGGCCAGGTTGACCTGCTCCAGCAGATTGTGCTCCCTCCGGAGCCCGCGTTTTCTCTGGCGTTTTCCCTGTTTGGTGATATGTAGCTGGGCGAAGGACAACAGGCGAATTCAGTCCATCTTGGGGTCTGGGCGAGGGACAAGCAGCCGCCCTTCGATCGACTGGGCGGCACGCCTCGTGACTACTTACTTGCTCTCCGTTTGGCCTTCCTCCATTCCTTTGACTGGCACCTTGGAGAGCTCGATCTCGTCGAGTCTCGTGTAGTTGGCCGATTGAGCCGCATTTCTGAACGCGCTCAGGGCATTGCTGAGGAACGAAGACACGTTGTCGACCGCGCTCCCCAGTTCCTGCATGCTCACCCCTTTGACTTTCTTGGACGCCTCCCTGGCCTGCTCGAGGTTACGCAGAACCATGCTGATTTCGCCACTGACCTTGGCGCTGCCGGCCACTGGCATCCGCTCCATGGCTCCTTCCTGGCCCCCCGTCGAGGTTCCAGCCGAAGCCGGCATCATCATGCTGTTGAGCAGTCTTCCGTGGTGGAGGGCCTGGTCGATCCTCGAGTCCATGTCTCGATGCAGATCAGCCACAACCTTCTTGTCCTTGTTGGTGAGCTGTATCTCTGCCAACTGACTGAGCGCCTTCGCGTCGGCGATAGCCGCGGACAACGAAGAATCGAGCAAGACCATCTCTTTCTTCGCGTCCGTCGACATCATCGTCATCCCTGCCGCAGTCGACGGCGGGTATTTCGTCTCTTCCTGGGCACTGCCAGTGGCCTGAGCTCCTGCGTTGTCAGCCCCGATGCCCAATAGTAGCGCCACGAGCGATCCAGCCAATACACTCCTCATGTTCCCTCCCATCAAATACCGGCGGCACAACACCGCCTGTCATATTCGAGTTCTAGGTTCTGGCTTCCCGATGGCAAGACGTTCGCGTGGCGCAGCCACCGCCGCAACCAAACGCCCGCGGCCGGGACGGGAGCCTATTCTCGGGAGCGAGCGAAGGCGTAGAGAACGCCGCCATTCGAAAGCACGTAGACAAACTGATCGTGAATAGTCGGCTCTGACGACACCCCGGAACCCGGCGAAAACTCCTGAAGCAGCCGCCCGCTGTTTCGATCCACCACCATCAGTCCCCTTGAGGAGAGACTGAGAAAGAGCAGATCGCCATCGACCACTGGGCGGGCAGGATCGCCGGCCGTTCGCAATCCCTGTCGCCATAGCACCCTTCCCTTCGGGTCGATCGCGTACAGTCCTTCATTGGCAGCGGCAAAGTAGATTTTTCCTTCGTCGTCGATACTGGGCGATCCTGCTCCTCGAACCGGGAGCTTCCAGAGCTCGGTGCCGCTGCTCGCGTCCAAGGCATGAATTCCAGCCGCCACCGACGTCGCGTAGAGAGCTCCGCCGGCAATGGCCGGGGTCGCGTCCACGTCGACGAATCGAGTTTCGTTGCCGGCCAGGGACCGAACCCACTCGACCTTTCCCGATTGCGCCGAAAGGGCAACCAGGTGGCCGTCCGAAAAACCGCAGAAGACCTGCTCACCGTCGGTGGCAACACCCGCGTGTCCCCTTATCGTGAACTCGTCGGGCGTCTCGCGGTCGTACTGCCATCGCCATTGCCCGCTGTCTCGATCGAGGGCATACACATGATCGTCTTCGTTCGAGAACAAGACGGTGTCACCGACGACAATCGGAGGCTGGAGAATCGAACCCTTGGTTGGATATCGCCACAGCGTTCGTCCATTGTCCGAGTCGAGGGCAATGAGGGTCCCGTCGTCGGTTCCCAGATAGATTCGGTTTCCTTCGACCAGCGGGCGTGAGCTAGTAGCACCGACGCTGGCTCTCCAGCGAACCACCCCGTTGTCGGGTCCGAGCGCGAATAGCACGCCGCTCTGAGACCCAACGTAGATGCGATTCTTGGAGGCAGCGACGCTCGAGAACTCCTGGGGGTAGTCGTCTCCCCGCTCGACGAGTTTCTTCTTCCAGAGAAATGTCAACACCTCGACGGCGGCGTCGCGGTCGCGTCGCGGAGCAAGCGGATCAACCCAATCCGGCGTGACTGCGCAGGCGCTGACCGAGAACAGAAGGACGAGAGAGGTGACGGCCTTCCTCGACGGCACCTCCGATCCGGCGCTAGCGCGCCTCAAGACCACCCCTCC
>JAZDLZ010000552.1:0-2095 GCA_043801535.1 Pseudomonadota bacterium | reverse complement strand
CGGGGCCGAGCAACTGGCCGAAGTCCTCAAACAGCACGACACGCTCGCCCAGCAGGCCACGGACTGGGGCAAGCTCGCCGAACTCGCCGGCAAACGCAAGCCGGCATGGGAAACGCTCTGTGCGCTGCTCAAGCACGCCGCCGCCATGCCCGGAGCCGACAAACTCCGCAAGCAGGCCGACGCGGTAAATTCCGAGCGCCGGCTGCTCGACGCGAGCGACCCTGTGCCGGACATCCGCAAGGCCGCCGTCTCTGCGCTGCGCGCCGCCGTCACCGCCGCTCATACCGAGTATGAAAATACCCACAACGAGCAGATGGCCGCCCTGACCGCCGGCGACAACTGGAAGAAGCTCATGGCCGACCAGAGGAAACAGATACTCGCCGACGAGGGCATCGGCGATTTGCCCGCGCTGGCCGTCGGCTCCGAGGCCGACCTGATCCGCACGCTGGAGCAGACCGCGCTAGCGGCGTGGAAGACTAAGACCGACGCGCTGCCCCAGCAGTTTGCCCGCGTTGCGATGGCTGCCGCCAAGTTGCTGGAACCCAAGACCCAGCGCGTCCACCTGTCCAGCAGCACACTCAAGACCGAGGAGGAAGTCAAGACATGGCTGGCCGGCACGGAGAAAGACCTCCTGGCCAGGCTGAAAGATGGCCCGATTGTGGTTTCGTGAACCGCGGAGTGGCTATATGACACCAGAGGAACTCCAACGCCTTGTCGAACACCTTCGATCTCTGCCCAGGGAGACTGAATGGGTTGAGCTCAAGCACAACAACGCCGATCCACAGGAGATCGGCGAACAAATCTCCGCGCTCGCCAATGGGGCGGCCCTCCATCGTCAGCCTCGGGCCTTCGTTCTGTGGGGTGTCGAGGACAGCTCCCACAACCCGGTGGGAACTACCTTTCAGCCGCGGCAAACCAGGATTGGCAATGAGGAGCTTGAGAACTGGCTTCTGCACCTACTGACGCCTCGAATAGACTTCCGCCTTCACCAAGGTGAAATGGATGGCAGGCACTTCGTGCTGTTGGAGATTCCGCCCGCGTCCCACCAGCCTGTCAGCTTTTCCGGGACCGAGTACATTCGTGTCGGCAGCTACAATAAGAAGCTCAAGGATCACCCTGAGAAGGAGCGGACGCTATGGGCGATCTTTTCCGAAACCCCCTTTGAAACCGGCATCGTTGCCCCTGCCGTCGCCTCTGATCGGGTGCTCTCACTCATAGACTATTTCGGTTGCTTCAAGTTACTAGGCATTCCGCTCCCCGATAACCGACAAGCCATTCTCGATCGCCTCAGCGCCGAGAGGGTGATCGTCCCCGAGCCCGGCGACCGCTTCGATATTACCAACGTCGGCGCCATCCTCTTCGCTGCCGATCTCCGCCGCTTCGACCGTCTGGCTCGCAAAGCCCCTCGCGTCGTCATCTATCAGGGCGACAACAAGACCCAGACTATCAAGGAGCACCCGGATCCGGCCAGCGACGCTCCACGACCCGGTTACGCCATCGGCTTCGAGCCGCTCCTTGCCTGGGTAAATGACCAACTCCCGCAAAACGAGGAGATCGGCCAGGCCCTACGCAGGAAGGTCCGCCTCTACCCCGAGGTGGCCATCCGTGAACTCGTTGCCAACGCCCTCATCCACCAAGACTTCAACCTCACCGGCACCGGGCCGATGATCGAGATCTTCGCCACTCGGATGGAGATCACGAACCCCGGCCTGCCCTTGGTGGATCCCCTCCGTTTCATTGACGAACCGCCTCGTTCCCGGAATGAGGCCCTCGCCGGTCTGATGCGTCGCATGAACATCTGCGAGGAACGCGGCAGTGGCATCAAGAAGGTCATCGCCGCCGTCGAGGAGTATCAACTACCCGCCCCCGACTTCCGTACCACAACACAGCACACCATCGCCGTGCTCTTCGCACCACGTGCCTTTGCCGACATGGACCGCCAGGAACGTATCCGGGCCTGCTATCAGCACGCCTGCCTGTGGCACGTCTCCGGCCGGGAGATGACCAATGCCTCGCTGCGGATCAGGTTGGGGCTGGATCAGAAACGCTACGTCCTGGCTACTCGGATCATTCGTGATACCCTTGATGCGGGGTT
>JAZDLZ010000512.1:0-5778 GCA_043801535.1 Pseudomonadota bacterium | reverse complement strand
TTCGGCCATTCATTGGAGTGCCATGTCACCGTCGCGCCGCCGATTGCTGCGGCGAGAATAGCACCTCGAAAGAGGAATGGAACAAGGAACTAGGGACTAGGCACAAGGGACCGGGAACAGCACGACCAACGGCTTTTGTTTCACACCCTACCAGACGACCTTCAACTACTAGGCCAGCTGGCGCCGCGCGCGCCATAGTATCGCCACACA
This sequence comes from Pseudomonadota bacterium, assembly GCA_043801535.1. Lineage (GTDB taxonomy): Bacteria > Myxococcota_A > Polyangia > Haliangiales > SHYZ01 > JAZDLZ01. The sequence continues at coordinate 5,568 of JAZDLZ010000512.1, read as the reverse complement.
TCTTCCCCAGACTCTCCATCGCGACTCCACTGTCGCTCCACTGCCTGGCGCTAGCCTCCGATCGCAAAGGAGGCTTGCATGCGATCGTTCTCTCGTTCTTCCCCAGACCTCTTGCTGATCCTCGGAGGCCCGATTGCATTCGGGGCGGTCCTCGGCTTGTACGAGGGGCTGGACCAGGTCTTTCGCCGAGCTTGCGCTTTTCCCCTGACGTGGCTCGGAACTGCGCTGCTCATGACTCCTGCTCTTTATCTCGGCACGTCGATGCTCGGTCTGGCGGGCCGCGCTGCCAGGGTTCCGGCGGCGATCGCCCGCGGTTTGCGGGCGGGCGGCCTAGCTCTCCTCGGGGTGTGCCCGGCCTGTGCCTTCCTGGTAACAACAGCAGGCGAGACGGACGAGATCGTCCATACCGTTGGCTTCGGGGTAGCTTCAGCAGCTGCCTTCATTGGCTTGCGTGCGGTCTTCTTGGCCATGGTTTCCGACGAGGCACGCGAGGACAGTCTCCTGGGAGACGACACCTCGGGAGGCGGTCGGCCCGCCGTGAGCCGAAGTGTTGGTGCGGCCGTCGTGCTGGGCAATGCCTATTTTGCAGGCTGGTCGTTCGTCGGCCTGGTTCTGGGAGCCGCCTTCGTTTTTTCGTACGTCATGGAGATTCGCCTGTGAGAAGGAGGACGACGTCATGGATGTGATCGCAGCTAATAACGAGAAGACGATGGTCGTGCGAGCGATCCTGCTGGTCGATCAACTCGTCCGTAGTCCGCGCCAGCTTCTCGAGCGGATTCGTGCCGAGGATCGCCTCGCCGAGTTGGCGCGCATCATGGTACTGACAATTCTCATCGCTGGCGGAGCGTTTGGCGCGGCTGTGGGCGCCTGGCGAGGCGGAAGTCAGGTGCTATTCGCGGCGGTGAAGATGCCGCTCGTCATTCTCCTCACTACCTGCATCTGCGCGCCGGTGCTCACCGCGCTGACTGCTGCCGTCGGCAGCCCTGCGCGTATGGTGCGCGATCTGGCCCTGGTCTTGGCCGCGCTCGCGCTGGGCAGCGTCGTCCTCGCCGCCCAGGCGCCGCTGCTCCTGTTTGCCCGGGCCGCCCGTGCGCCCTACCACTCCACCGCTATTCTGGTGTTCGTCTGTTGCCTCGTTGCAGCCATTCCAGCCCTGATGCTCCTCGCTCGTGGAATCGGCCACCTCGGACAGGGCGCCGTGTTGGTGTTCGTGGGCCTGGTGGCGATGGTCTTGCCGGTCGGAGCCCAGATGTCCTGGACGCTCAGACCCTACCTGGTACGACCACGCACGCTGTCGGTGCCGTTCGTGCGCTCGGTCGAGGGCAATCTGTGGGACGCGGTGCGCCAGTCAACGGATTCGGCCCGCGGCATCTACCACGACCGCGACGATCTCGCGGCGTCCGAGAAGGTGGTGGAGTGATGCGGCTAGCCGAGTTGGCGGGCCTCTACTTGCTCATAGGGAGCGGCTGCGCGGCAGTCCTGCTTCTGCGACAACGCACCGTTCGTGCCTTTCTCGACGCAGCGCTCTTGTTGCCATTCTGGCCGATCATCGGACCGTTCCTGGTGCTCGGGGCGACCCAGCCGGAACGACACCAAGCAGCGCCGGTGGATCTTGGCTTCCTCCAAGCGTTCGAGCGTGCTGCTCGGACGCCGCTCGGCGCGCTCCTGCCCGGTATCGACACCATTCGCAAGCTCGCCGACCGTCTCGGTGTGGCTGCCGCCAAGGTCGCGGAGATCGAGGGGCTGCTCGCTCGACCGGAGTTCGACGAGGGAGAAGCAGTGGCTCACTACCGCGAGCTCGAGAAACGTGGCGCTTCCGAGTGCGCGCTCACCAGCGCCAGCCTGCGCATCCAGAACATCCGTCGTCTCGCCGCTCTGCGGGACCGGTTTGCCAACGAGCTCGAGGACGTGCGCGAGCTGCTCAAGCAGCTTCAGACCCAGGTGGAAGTCGTGCGGTTCGCCGGCACCGCCGATGCTTCGACTGCTGACTTGGTGCAGGAGCTGTTGGCGCGCGTCGAGGGGTTGGACCAGGTGCTGGATGACGATCCGAGGGAAATCCACACCATGGTGGCGGACGAGCCGGAAGAGTGTCGTCGTCGTCGCGAGAAACGCGCCACCGGTCAGCTGGCGGCTGAATCGCCGGGCTGCGAGCTGGAATCTGCTCGACCGATCGGGCAAGATAGGCTAAGGAGGTGACTCGGTGGCTGCTCATTCTCCGACGATACTCGTCGTCGACGACGAACCTCACATAATCGATGTGGTCCGCTACGCGCCCGAGCAAGACGGCTTTCGCGTCCTCACGGCGCGCCATGGCAGCGATGCCTTGGCCATCTTCCGTCGGGAAACAGTTGACTTGATCGTCCTGGACATTCTCATGCCCGAGCTCGATGGCCTGTCGTTGTGCCGGCAGCTGCGCGCAGACAGCGCGGTGCCGATCATCTTCCTGTCGTCGCGGACCGAAGAAGTCGACCGGATTCTCGGTCTCGAGCTCGGGGGCGATGACTATCTCACCAAACCATTCAGCCCTCGCGAGCTGGCAGCGAGAGTGCGGACGGTGCTGCGACGCAGCGCCGGACGCGGCGTTGCAGAGGGGAGCGACGTCGCGCTGAGCCATGGTGCGATCGAGATGGACGTGGCTCGGCACGAAGTACGAGTGGCAGGGGCGCGGGTTGACTTGACCGTGACGGAATTCGGCGTACTACGTTCGCTCATCGAGCGTCCCGGTCGCGTCCTGACCCGGTCGCAGCTGATCGAGAGCACCTATCTGCACGACAACCATGTGACCGAGCGAACCATCGACACGCACATTCGCCGTCTGCGAGCCAAGTTGCGTCCCTTCGGCGTCGATCCGATCGAGACCGTCCATGGGCTTGGCTATCGCGCCTCCGAATCCAACTGCAAAGGCGAATGAGACGACTTCTTGGGAGACTGGTGCTCGAGCTGCACCGGATTCGCTACCGCCTCCTGCTGGTGAACGTCTTGGTAGTGGCCGTGCCGATAACCGGGATTGCGTTCGCCCGCTTCTACGAACGCGAAATGCTAGCTAGCCTCGAGCAGGGCATGGTCAATCAGGCGCGCATCCTGCGCCAGGCGCTGCTCTCGGACCCGCAGGGTCTCCGCCTCGGCGAGCGCGGGCCAATGCTGGCTCGAGCGGCTGTCGAGACCCGCACCAGGATCCGGCTTCTCGACGGCAAGGGACAGCTGCTCGCTGATTCGCACGCCAGTGGGCCTCCGGAAGGACCGGAGCGCCCGGCGCCGCGCCTTCTCGCCGAGGACCGAACGGTGCAGGTGGAAGCCGAGGCGAGCGGCATCGGCGATCTTGCCGGCCGACGAGAGATGAGACAAGCCCTCAAAGGATCCTATGGGTCTGCAACTCGGCTCTGGCAATCGGTGGGAAGAGTCTACTTGTTCAGCGCCCTGCCGATCATTCCCGACGGGCGCGAGGGGAGCGCGGGGCACGTCGCAGGGGTGATCTACGTGACTCGTTCGACTGCGCCGGTGAAGCTGGCGATGTTTCGCTTGAGGAGCTCGCTCTTCAAGATCCTGGCGGTATCACTCGGAATCACGACCATCCTGTCTCTCTACCTGGCGACGACGATCTCTCGCCCGCTGAGTCGTCTCACCCGCACTGCCGCCCGAGCACGTGCCGGCGAGCAAGAGTGGAGCCTGGCTCTCGATCGCAAGGACGAGATCGGTGAGCTGGCACGGGCCTTCGATTCCATGGCTCGCAAGCTCCAGGAGCGGGCCCGCTACATCGGCGAGCTGGCGGCAAACGTGAGCCACGAGTTCAAGTCACCATTGACGAGCATTCGAGGAGCGGCCGAGCTGCTGCTCGACGGCGCTGCCGACAATCCCGAGGCGCGTGCTCGCTTCTTGCGTAACGTCGTCGACGATTGCCAGCGCCTCGACCGACTCGTCACCAGGCTGCTGGAGCTCTCCCGTGTAGAGGCTGATACCACGCCCGCCGAGGTGTTCGACTACGAGGCTCTGGTGCGCCAGGCAGCAAAGGAGTGCAAGACCGAGCTGGCGATAGTCATCCACTACCGCGCCAGCGCCACCCAGGTTCATGGCCGGCGCGCGCACCTCTTGTCGACGCTGAGCAACTTGCTCGACAACGCCAGCCACCACGCATCACCAGGTACGGAGATCGTGCTCGAGGTGGGCGACACTTGCCGAGGGAGGCAGCTCAGGACCAGCGTACACAACGACAATCAGGACACCCCGATCAGTCCCGCCAACCTGCGGCGGGTCTGGGACCGCTTTTTCACGACACGCGCCGACCACGGTGGCACGGGCCTCGGCCTGGCCATCGTCGCTTCCGTCGTGAGAGCACACGGCGGAAGCACCGGCGTGACCAGCACCGCCGAGGACGGAACCACGTTTTGGTTCGACATCCCGTGGGACGAGAACGTCCGCGCTTGCTGAACGAGTCGCGCTGGAGCAGGATGCGCGCATGACGACCAAGTCTCGATCGAGAGGGAGACGAAGTGCCTGCCTCTGAGGGCGGACGCGAGGAGCGCGGCCACGTCGACGAGCGGGACGACCGCTCCGAGGCGCGGCAGGCTTGGAACACGAATCCCCGCTATTGGGACTGTAGCATGTCGTCCGCTTGCTCCCTACCCGCTTCTGCCCCCCTTTGCACCATTCGGCCGCCGAACCTACGACCACCGAATCCGCGAACAAGTCTGCCAGTCGGGCAACCCCAACCTGTTCCGCGCCTTGGCAATTCCTCGCTCCACTACTCGCAGCTGGCTCGTCCGTCCACTGCCCAAGGTCGTATCCCTCGAGCCATCTTCCACTGCCGAGGCAGACCTCCGTGCCAGCGTCGCCGACCTCGAAGCCCAGGTCCGCGTGCTCCAAGCCGTCGTTCGCCTCCTCATGACATTGAGGAGGCACCCTCGGTATTCGCCTCGACGAGTACCGTCTCCCCGTCGGCAGTCTCAAGCTCCAAATCCTCCACGCAGTCCAGAGCGCACAGCGCTTTCTGCCACTTCGTTCGATTCTCCGGATCATCCACCTCTCGAGCGCCCGATACCATGCCTGGAAAGAATGCTCTGAAACACAGCTGGGGTCTGTGCCTTCCGCGACTGGCTGCTCGAAAAGTGCGCGGAGGCGATCAACGCCTGAATCTAGCCTTCCGCTACCACTGGCGCAGTCAGATAGGCCACGATCATCCGACTCACCTGACCAACAAGCGACGCCAGAGTGACTCCGACCATCTGCTGGGTGACGAATCCGTGGATTGCCGCGTCGACCGTCGTGAACACCAGATAACTCGCGCAGTCGAGGTCCGTCACGGTCACCTCCGGCGAGACGGCCATCAACTGCCGCACCTTCGCCAGCAACACGTGATGTAGCGCCTGGCACCGCTGGGCGATGCTGTGCGGCAACACTTCCACCCTGGATATCGCGCGATGCAGACCACCGCCGGCCTCCTGTTCTTCCGCCACGGCGCGAACGATGAGGCGCACAGCCTCCTCGAGCGGCATGTCCCTGCTCTTGACGCTCTCCACCAGGTCGGTGAGAAACGCAATGGTGTCCCCGACGTGTTGCTCGACGAGAACACTC
>JAZDLZ010000499.1:0-2448 GCA_043801535.1 Pseudomonadota bacterium | reverse complement strand
CCTGCGCCCGTCGCCGACGGCGCGGCGGCGCGCTCGTTGTGTCGGGTCTAACCCCCTTTTCACTGTATCCGTGATCTCCCCTGGGGGGGCGGCTCGCGGCAGTGGGTGGCGCGTGTCCGCAGGGGCCTCGGATTTGGCGCGCCGTCGACCCTCTTGGCGAATCTGCTCGGCCGTGCTCGGCGCGCAAAATCCGAGGCCCATCAATAGTCGTTCTCGAAGAGCGCTGCGGTACGTCCACCGCATGACTGGGGCAGAGCCGTCGTCGAAACCAGGACTCGTAACCGTCATCGTGATCGAGGCACGTTGACAGCTTCCTCGGCGAGGCTCGTCGGTGCGCTGGTGGCATGCTGTTCCGAGTACCCACTGTGACGTCCGCCCCCGCGCTAGGTCAGAGCCAGTCTGTTCGATCTGCGTACGACCTGACCCGACCTGCGGCACTCTTCGACGGCATCGTTGGTTTCAGTTCGTTGGATCTTCTCCTGGGCTTTCTGGTGTTCCTCTGCTTTTGCATGCGTCGGGTGCGCTGTTCTCATTGCGGCGTGAAAGTCTCACCGCCATGAAACGAGGCGATTTTTCGTAGATGATCGGAAGGGAAGACGCGAGGTTGGACAAAGCGTGGTAGTCACAGGTTGAGATCAACCAACCTCTCGATGAGGAGTTGCCCATGACCGCACTCGCAGAGACCGACCTCACGACCTCCCAGAAGACGCAGCTTGCCGCGGCTGCAGTGGCTCAGCAAGGGAAATACGGCGTCGTGGTGAACCTCGCAAGACAGTACGAGTTATCGCGACCGACCGTATATTCGGCGAGGAATGAGGCCGCCGCCGTGCTCGAGGAGCACTTCGGCGAACGCCAAGATGAGCGCGTTGGACACACGATAGTCGTTGACGCCGCGCGCCTGCGGCGGGCAGTGGTGGGTCTGCGCCCCAGCGGGTGCAACTCCATTCGAGCCATCGAGGCTCTGCTGCCGATCCTCTACGATGTCCACAAGTCGTATGGGAGTATCGAGGAGGACTTGAAGGAGGCGGAGGAGAGGGCACGCGAGTTCAACGCCAAGGCTGATCTTGCGAACGTGAAGGCTGGAGCGCTGGACGAAATGTTCAGCCAAGGAACCCCGGTGCTTGCCGGAGTGGATCTCGACAGCGGATATTTGTTCGCCCTGTCCAAACGAGAAAGCCGCGGCGCAGATGACTGGGCCGAGGTTCTCGAAGTGGCGAAGAAGCAAGGACTGCAGTTGGAGATTGTCGTCAAGGACGCAGCACTGGGCATCGCGGCGGGAGTCGAGAAGGTGTACCCGGGCGCCGAGCAGCGCGACGACTGCTTTCATGCGAAGTACGAGATGGGGAAGGTCCGTCATCGATTGGAGCAGAAGGCCTATGGTGGCATCGCTTCCGAGGAGGAAGCCCGTCGAGCTCTTGCAGAGGAACGAAAACGGGGTAGGGACATCCGATCTGCAGCCCAGCAACTCCGCCGTGCAGAGGAGCGCTGTCAGCAGAAAATGGAGCTCCACGACGCGTTCGAACGAGCAGCACGGCAGGCTGAGGAGGCAATGGAGTTCGTGGATCTCCAGATTGGTCGGCGACGGACATCGCAGGAGCTGGAGTCTGGGGTGGTGAAGGCCGCCGACCAAATGCTGGCACTGGATGACCGGCACTGCCGGAGAGTCGGTCGCTATCTGCGCAACCGCGCCCCTGGTCTTGCGCTCTACATGGTCGAGTTGGGCGAGCAACTTTGCCGACTCGATGTCACGTACGGTACCGACAACGTGGACCTGGCCTGCGTCGTTCTGCGGCTGGCCTTCGACCTCCGAGAACATCGCCGTCGCTGGAATTGGCACCGCGAGTACCGCCACCTTTGGGGGGCATTCGGCCAGCTGCAGCATAGTGCCGGCCTGAATATGGAAGCGCTCCTCGCAGAGGTCGGGAATCTGCTGGAGCATCGGCACCGCGCCAGCAGCGCCATCGAGGGCTTCAACGCTGCGCTCCGGCCGCACCTCTACGTGCATCGCATCGCGACGCAGGGATTCCTCGAGCTCTTTCGCGCCTACTACAATCTCCGAATCCGTCGCTGGGGGCGCCACAAGGGGACGAGTGCCCACGAGTGCCTAACCGGAGAACGGGTCACCGACTGGCTGACCAAGCTCGGCTACCCGCCCTCGACGGCAGCGACCGTCGCCAACTGAAACAGGCGCCCCCGCCTCTCGCGGATGCCTGAGCACCGAAGGCCCGCATGTCCGTCGCGGCAAGAGGACCCGTCTGCCCATCACCAGAGACTGTAAAGTCAAATGATGCCGCAGTGATCGGTACCCGCTCGGTCGTGTCCGGGAGATGGGAACCGTCGTCGGTACACCGCCTGAAATGCCGAATGTGATCTCGGACGGACCAGGACGATGGTCGCCGGTTTCGGATGCGTGTCTCGAATGCGGCCAGGACGACCATGAGCACTGCG
>JAZDLZ010000395.1:0-6816 GCA_043801535.1 Pseudomonadota bacterium | reverse complement strand
ACCACCCCTCCGCCCCTCCTCTCCGAGGAGGGGAACCGCGGCGCGTCATCTCCCGGGCGATCACCAAACTGGTGCAGCGCCGCGACTCGCTCTGCGCGGCGAAGCCGCGCTGCGCTCGTGGTCACTATCGCCGTTTTAGGGAGCGAGCTGTTCTACCCAGGTACGGGCGAGCGGCACGACAGCGGCAACGTCGTCGACCGTCTCGTAGTGTCCCGGGACTTCGGCGAGCAAATACCGCCATGGCTGATGCCGTCTCACCAGGACCGCGCGACACCCGGTCTTCACCGCTGGACCGATCTCCCCGCGCAGCGAGTCACCCACCACCATGACCCGCTGCGGCTGCCGCCCACCAAGAACGCGGCGAAGCTCGTCTACCGTCTTGTCACCGACGACATGGATCTCGTCGAACAAGCGATCGAGCGCGTGGTGCTCGATCTTGCGTCGCTGGATCTCGGGTGCTCCGAGCGTATAGAGCAGCAGCTCGAACGACGGACGTAGCTCCTCGAGCAGACTCCGCGCCCCGGGTATCATGTCGGGAACCGTCTCGAGGGTCGAAAGCCCGAGCCGACAGAGCTCATCAGCCACTGTGGCGCTCGCCACCACTCCGAGACGAGCCGCCAGCACACGGTAGGTCTCCGCCAGACTCCAGGGAAAACGATCCTTGGAGAAACCGACCTCCTCGACTGCCTTGATGTCGATTTCTTCCTGGAGCTCGCGAACGAGCGTCTGATCGCAGCCCAAGTACTGCGCGACCAGCGAGGAGAACCGGTCGAGGACAGCATCGTAGAGCGGCGCCGTCGCCAATAGAGTATCGTCCAAATCGAAGACAATCGTGGCCTGCGCTGATTTCGTCGGCATCCTGGGTTTCGGGGTTGGTGCGATCATTGTTGTTGTATCATTAATAGCTCAATACAACTTCGCGAGACCCGACCAGATTGGTGCGTGATAGGATAGGCCTCGCATGAGTGTCAGCTACCATGCCTTGCCAGTATCGATGAGGGCTGGGAGAACATGAGCTTCGACAATGGGAAGCAGGCGCCCGCTACGGGACAGGACGTTGGACCGGCAATCGGTATCGACCTGGGCACCACCAATACAGTGGCCGCGGTGGTGCGAGATGGTCGACTGTACACGATCACCGACAACGAAGGCCGGTGGCTGCAGCCGTCGGTTGTCTCGTTCAAGCCATCGGGAGAACGAGTCGCCGGCTTGCCCGCTCGATTGCGGCGGGTAGTCGATCCGGCCAACACGATTGCCTCCGTCAAGCGAGTTATCGGTCTGCCGTTTCGTTCGGCCGCGGTTCAGAATGCCCTCGGGCACTTCCCGTTCCGCGTGGAGGAAGGAGAGAACGAGCAGTCGGTAGTGACGACTCGCGCCGGCCGGTACACCGTGCCCCAGATCTCGAGCCTTGTCCTCACCCACATGAAGGAGCTCGCCGAGCGCCAGCTTGGCATGGCGATCACCGAGTGCGTGGTAACGGTGCCAGCGAATTTCTCCGATGGTCAGCGGGAGGCCACCAGAGAGGCAGCCGAGCTGGCCGGATTGCGCCCGCTCCGGATCCTCAACGAGCCGACGGCGGCGGCGCTGGCCTACGGCACTGGCCGGCAAATCCACCAGCGAATTGCCATTTTCGACCTCGGAGGAGGCACTTTCGACGTTACCCTCTTGGCGGTACGCGACAACCTCTATGAAGTGCTGGCCACCGGCGGCGATCCTTTCCTCGGTGGAGACGACATCGATCATTCCCTGGCCGACAAGCTGGCCCGTACCTTCCTGGAACAGCACCGAGTCGATCTCAGAGCACACGTCGATCTCTATGCTCGCCTTCTCATTGCTTCCGAGCAGATCAAGGCTCGGCTGTCCACCGAGAACGAAGTCAACGGTACCATCAAGGAGCTGGCATATGGACCGGGTGGAGTCCCGCTGGAGCTCGATTTCGCGGTAACCCGCGAAGAGCTCGAATGGCTGATCACGCCATTGATCGAACGAGCGATAGTGAAGTGCGAGGAGGTTCTCGCCGAGGCGGGAGTTGCGACCGAGCACGTCGACGAAGTAATCCTGGTCGGAGGCTCCACGCGGATTCCGCTGGTGCGGCAACGGGTCACCGAGCACTTCGGCCGCCAGCCACGAAGCGACCTCAATCCAATGGCGGTTGTCGCGACCGGAGCGGCATTGCAGGCGGCAGTCCTGTCTTCCACGGATGCAGTCGAATCGGCGCCGCTTCTCATGGACGTCACTCCCCATGCGCTCGGAGTCGCCATCGCCGGAGGGTACACCGATGTCTTGGTCGACAAGAATTCCACGATCCCCACCGAGCGTACCCGTGTCTTCACGACCGCTCACGACAAGCAGACGGAAGTGGTGATACGGGTCTGTCAGGGGGATCAGAAACGCTTCACCGACAACGCCCAGCTCGGCGAGGTCAAGCTGAACGACCTCCGGCCAGCACCACGCGGCAGCCTCAGAATCGAGGTCTCGTTTCTGATTGATGCCGACGGCATTCTCCAGGTTTCGGCAAGAGACTTGGAGACCAACCGGGCCGAGCATGCGACCCTGCGGGTGCTCGGAGTATCGACCCAATGACGGCCAGCGATCGCACCACTGGTCAGGAGGCCAGGCCAGTGGAGGATTTCTGGCAAGAGACGCTCCGTGCTGCGGCAATGCTCGACAGCCTCTCCTACTACGAGCTTCTGGCCGTCGATTCGGCGGCGAGCCCGGACAAAATTCGGGACGCCTACTACTCGCTTGCCAAACGCCTGCATCCCGACCGCTATGCGCGCGAGACCGACCAGCAACGCAAACGCGCGCTGACAGTGCTCTATGCCCGTCTCGGTGAAGCCTTTCGAGCTCTCTCCAACCCCGAGCAGCGCCGGCGCTACGACGCTGGCTTGGCAGAAGGCAAGGTCAGACTGGCGGTCCAAGCAGGGAGCGATTCGTCGACACCTGTCGGCGAGCCCGATCCCAGGACTCCCCAGGCACGTCGTTTCTTCAACCTCGGAACCGAACGGCGCCGAGCCAACGATCCCAAAGGTGCCAAAGTCCAGTTTCGCCTCGCGCTTCAGCTCGAGCCCGATTCGGCGGCGATCAGGAAGGAGCTCGCCGATCTCGGCGAACCACTACCGCCGTCCATTCAGACGCCGGCAGAACCGCAGCCGAGCGCAGTCGCCACCAGTTCTGGTGCAACAACCGGTGCGGAGCATTGCGCAGCGAGAGCTCACGCTGGAATCGCAATGGGTGCCAGCGAAGACCCGGACGCGAGCACGGCCGGGCTCCAGGATCCGGGCGCCAATGAGAAAGCTGGCGGCACCAGCGCAGGCACGACGAGCGGCGTTGCTGACCCAGCCCAAGCTCGTCCAACAACGTCCGCGAACGATCCCGACCCAGGCTCCTTGCCACCGCTCGACTTCGCTCGAGAGCACTCTCGCCACGTGTTCGCCCAGCCAATCAAGGTCAATTGCTCGAGCTGGGGTCAATTCGTCACTCTGCACGCGCGGAACCTGAGTCGAGGCGGACTATTCGTCAAGACCGCCACTCCGCTTCCTTCCTCCACGCTGGTGCAAGTGCGCATCAACCTGCCGGACGGCAGTCTGCTCGAGCTCGAAGCCGAGGTTGCCCGGGTGGTTGCGCCCGAGCGCTCCGGGAGTACCGGTATTCCCGGAATGGGTCTCCGGTTTCTGTCCCTCAACGACGAAAAGAGAACGGTCGTCGAGGCAATCCTCAAGCGGGCGGAGCATGCTTCGGTCGAGAACCAGCAGGGCGAGCAATGCGACCAGCAAGGTGTGCCAAGCGACGATCCTGCCGAGACCGCCATCCTCGACGAGCTACTCACCGAGCTGGCGCGGCTGCGCGAGGCGCGCGATTCGGACGTGCTCGAAATCACCGCCGACGCCGATCCGGACACGGTGCGCAAGGCATATCTTCGCCTCACCAAGAAATACCATCCTGATGCCTACGCGCACTACGGTGGCGCCCTCATCGTCGATGCAGTGACCGAGGCCTTTGTCATAGTGCGTCGTGCCTACGATCGACTGCGACAGAGCGAAAAAAGGCGCCCCGGAGCATCGCCAACCACTCCACCGCGCGGAGATCGCCAGCGAGTCGCTCCGGCGCCCAGTTCGGCGCCCAGTTCGGCGCCCAGTTCGGCGCCGGCCGTTTCTTCTCGAGCAACCGGTTCTCCTGCGACTCGCCCTCCGGCGCCATCGACAAGCACGATGCCACCACGCCCAGCGTCCGCCAGCACCGGATCACCTTCTTCGGCGTCGCCCAGAATCATCCCGCCACGCCCGGCGTCGACCGGCGGGACGATACCGCCACGCCCGGCGTCGACTGGCGGAACCATCCCGCCGCGCCCGGCGCCGGCCGGCGGAGCTCCGGTACCAGCTACCGAGACCCAACCGTCGTTGTCGTCCCAGCCGAAACTAGAACCAGAACCGCTACCGGTAGCAGACTCGCTTTCTGCTCTCACGTCGGCGGGCATCCCCACCCGGCGATTGCTCGAGAGCGACCTCTTTTCTGGACCGCTGAAGGCCCAGGAGCTCCCTGCCTCCGCCCTCTACGATCCAGCGCTGGCGGAAAAAGGGATGCAGGCACTGCGTGCCGGCCAGTATGCCGAGGCGCGCGACAACCTCGCCAGGGCACTGGAGGGTGATCCGCGCAACCGATTCCTCCGCGCAGCCTTTCACCTTGCCGCCGGCCTCGAGGCCAAGCTGGCCGATCTTGCCGACGAGGCGCGCAAGCACTTCGAGACAGTGCTCATCTTCGACAAATCGTGCGAAGAGGCGATCCGTGAGCTACGATCGCCCACTCCCGGTCCGTCGGGTATTCGCAGCGGCATTTTCTCTCGACTCCTCGGACGAAAGGACTCCTCGCGTTGAGCGGCCGTGGACGCATCGTTGGCATTGACCTCGGAACGACCAACAGTTGCCTGGCCACCTATAGCGAAGGAGGGGCGCGCCTCGTCGCCACTGCCGCTGGGCAACGGACCACGCCGTCGACGGTCGCGTTTCTGCCAGACGGCCGCATCCTGGTTGGAACCGCGGCACGGCGACAGGCCGTCACTAACCCGCGCAACACCGTCACCGCCGTCAAGCGCCTGATCGGGAGGCGATTCGACTCGCCCGAGATCACGGTAATGCGGGACGTCTACCCGTTCGAAATCGCTCGCTCGCCCAACGGGGATGCGTGGGTACGAGCGCAAGACCGGCTGGTGAGCCCGTCGGAGATCCAATCCCACGTGATCGAAAAGCTCAAGGACGCGGCCGAGAGCGAGTTGGGCGAGAGCGTGAACCGTGCCGTCATCACCGTGCCCGCCTACTTCGACGAGGCCCAGAGGCAGGCCACTCGTGATTCGACCACCATCGCCGGTCTTCAAGTCGTACGAATCCTCAACGAGCCCACTGCCGCCGCGCTCGCCTACGGACTCCATCGCAGCCAAGGCCGCCGTATCGCTGTCGTCGATCTCGGTGGCGGCACTTTCGACGTCACCGTCCTGATCGTCGAGGACGGGGTCTTCGAGGTTCTCGCCACCGCCGGAGACATGCTCCTCGGTGGCGAAGACTTCGACCGCCGTATCGCCATGCTCCTCCGGGAAGAGATCCACGCTGCGCACGGCATCGACGTTTTTGGCGACCAGGTGGCAATGCAGCGCATTCTCGAGGAAGCCGAAGCAGCCAAGCGGGCTCTCTCGGAATCCACCGAGGCAATCCTCGGCCTGCCGTTCCTCGCCATGTCGCCGAACGGACAGCCGGTGAGCGTCCACCGGACGCTCGACCGAGCCGAGTTCGACGGCATCACCAAAGACCTCGTCGATCGATTGATCGAACCGTGCAGAATCGCCCTCGCTGACGCCGGCCTGCAAGCCAACGAAATCGAGAACGTGCTTCTCGTCGGCGGGATGACTCGAGTGCCTGCCGTCCAGACATGCTTTTCCCGCCTCTTCGGCGTCAGGCCCTCCAAAGGCGTGAATCCCGACGAAGCCGTCGCCATCGGCGCAGCAGTCGAAACCGCGATCCTCGAGGGGACTCTCACCGACGTGGTGCTCGTCGACGTCGTGCCGCACACGATCGGCATCCGCGCCGCCGGGGATCGTCTTGCGGCAGTCATCAAGCGATCGACGCCGGTCCCCACTCGCATCCGCAAGGTGTTCGCCACCACCGAAGACGATCAGAGCCAGGTCACCGTAGAGGTGTACCAGGGAGAAAACCCGGTGGCATCGAAGAACCGCCTGCTCGCCCGCCTGGTTCTCACCGACATACCGCCGGGACGAAAGGGCGAGATCCACGTCGAAGTCACCTTCTCCCTCGACGCCAGCGGTCTGCTCTCCATAGCCGCCCGCGAAATGGCGACGGGAAAGCCGACCACCGCCACGGTGAAGCCCATCTCCGGCTTGGATCGGAACGCAGTCGAGAGGCTCGCCGCCGAACGACAGGCGGCGGCACGAAAGATCTAGCCCTGAAGTTCCCCGAGAATTTTGACAGACTTCTGCTGTAATCCCAGACAATTGACTCGAATTTGGCGTGCAGGGTTCTGTCTACACGTTGATGCTTTCGAGCAGGTTGTCCTGTGCCAAATACAAACGACAGATTCGTTTGTAATTACAAGAACATCCCATCTGCAAGAACCGCCGGATGAAGACATAAATGGTACGGGCCCAGAGTCCAAGCGGACCGCTTTTCGTGGCAATCGGCCCCGTATCTCGTATGCCTTTGTTCACCGCGTTCGACACCGGAGGTATCGAGTGGCAGTGGGATAGGTCCGAAACCAGCGCTTGCGTTTCTGGGCAGCGTGCTGCGATCTTGCACGAGTGTCTGGTTCCAC
>JAZDLZ010000386.1:0-21967 GCA_043801535.1 Pseudomonadota bacterium | reverse complement strand
TCACACTCGCTCATACCTCCGTCCTCACTTGCACGCCGAGTGCCTCCATCAACTCGGCTATCTGGCGCCGAAGATCGCTCACCAGCGCCCGCAGGTCATCCCGCTCCCGCTCGACAGTCCTAGCCCGCTTGACGGCCGCATCACGCTGCCCCTCCATTGCCAGCGACCGCTGCGTTATGCCCTCGAGCCGAGCCTGCACCAGAGATCGCTCCCGCTCAGCAGCCTCGGCCCGCCCGCGCTCTCGTAGGATGATGTCGCAGTCGTCTTTCAGCGATCCAATCGCCTTGTCTGCTGTTTTCTCGGCTGCCTCTACCCGCTGCCGTAACTGCTCGATCTCGATGTCCTGTGCCGTTTGGCCGCTACCCAAGGGTCCCAACACACAGAACACCTCTGCACTTGCCTGCTCGCTCGTCAAGACTCGATCATCAGCAACGCCTGTCTCATATTCTGGCCTGTCCTCGCTCACGCCTTCGCCTCCCTCAGCATCGCTGCCAACTCGCAGCCAGAATCATGCCGTTCAGGATCGCCATTCCACCACCTCACTCACTCCCCCGCCTCCCACGGCAACAGCGCCGCCAGCGCTTGCCCATAGCAATCTGGACTGGCTTGCAGATTGCTCACCTGACGACAGCACCCTCCGCCGTCAGACTCACAATCCTTTACCGGGCACACCGGCCCTGTATGGCTCGTTTGCGTCACGGCCGCCCGCAACGCGTTTGCCAGGCAGCGCCGCAGACTCGCCTCATCGATAGAATGCTTACTCACTGCCCAACCTCCTTCAGTAGTGCCTCCAACTCACAGGCAGGCTCGTGGCCATCATCACTAGAACCGCCGCATTCCAATGCGCAGTCTCCCGCCCATTGCCACTGTACACGCACCAGCATCGCCTCCAGCGCCTTGATGCGGAGCGCATCGCTAGTCAATCGCTCGATTATTGCCAGGCGGATACGCCTACCCACCGGCAACCCTCTCTGAAGCACATCGACCATGAGGCCCAGCGCATCATTCCCCTCCATCGGTTGCCTCCCTCGGCAGTAGCGTCACCCGCTCAAACAATTCGCACAACAGCCGCGCCTCCTGGCCGCGTTGGCCAGCATCGGCATAGCTTGGACTTCCCCCGATGCCAACCAGAAGCATATCGAGCGTGTTGCCGTTGCCATCAGCGATAGGCCAGCAGTGAATGTTGACGGCCCATCCCTGCTCCGCCAGCCACCCGCCCGGACCGTCGCCAGCCAGCGCAGCATCGAGAGAACATTCCCAGCGGGGCAAATGTTCGGCCGGCTCGCCACTCGCCCACAGCAAAACCTCGCCGTCAGGACGCCGCCAACGGAAGTAACCGCTGCCGCTCGGGGATTTCTCCACCCGCCAGCCGAGACGCTCGCCAACTCGTCGCCTGAGTGCCAAGTTTTCGCTCATCCAGCCTCCTTATCCCGCTCGCCTGGTACGAGCCCCAGACTCGCCTAGCACTCGTCCAGCAGTGCCTCCAACCGTCTCAGCCATTCGTCCTCCCAGTCACGCAGATACCCGCGCCTTGACCTCGCCGCCTTTAGGCGAGCAACATCCTCAGCGACGTGGCGCATTTCAGAGCGGACGTCGCCAACCGCCATCAGTCCATCTCCAGCGCTGCGTTCGTCACTCTGATACCCACCGCCCGCAACGCTCCGTCCACGTCCCAGACTACCTGTACCGGCCGTCCTCGCCACAAGGCCGCGAACCGCAGTTGTGCCCGCTCCAGCCCACCGCCCTTGGCCTTGATCTCAATCAGATAGTCGTCCTCCCCACAACGTCCGACCAGGATATCAGGACATCCGTGGCCAACATGGTGCAAATCGAGCACCGAGCAGCCGACAGCCCGCAGCGCTTCGACGATCTCAGCCTGGTTAGCATCAGCCTTTTTAGCCACGACTCGCCTCCACGATCCTATCCCCAAGCCGCTCAACAACACGGCAAAGCAGCAGAGGCAAGTCGCAGAGCGGACCCTCCTCGTGCACCAGCCCGCCGCTGAGGTGCTCCGCGTCTACGAAGACGATGTCCTCCCACAAGGACGTCTGTATGCGCCAGCGGTCCCCTCTGTCCCGCTTCCTCAGCATGTTGCCCAGCCACGGCAACAGCCACTTGTGGACGTCGGCCATGTCGCAGGTGAAGTCTGGCGATTCGGTCCACGTCTCGCCTGGCCCCCCGGACCAGAAGGCGGCCCGCGATTCTGTCGGCTTGCCATCTGGCTGCAATAACCGCCAGCAGCCGGGCGCAACTTTCTCAGGCCTGAACCCGACGCTCTTCGCAACCAACTCGTTCAGCCGCGCGCGTTCGGCGCTCGTGATTCCAGCCACCACTGCATATCCTCCTCCGGTGTATTCCAGCTACGGCTAGCCGCACCCAGCGCAAGCCGCGCCCGCCAGCCGTCCGTCAGGATGTCGTCAGTCCAGCGATAGGTCAGCACCCAGCAGAGAGCGTGGAATGCCGCCGACCAGAACCAGTACCGCAGCCGGTAGTATGCCAGCCTCATGCCCTCACCACTCCCTCACCGTCTCGAGCTCGCCATTCGCAGTGTACCGCCCCGGCATCCGGAGCCAGTCGTGGTAGCCGCACACCCAGCACGCCGGCTCACTGTCCCAGCCACGGGACAGCAACGCCTGGCAGCGAGGACAACGCTCGCCCCCGCTGGTTGGCGCACGGTTGCCAGACAGAGGCTCTTTGTCCGCTCGCGTCAGGACTACCCTGTTCACCCGCTTGCTCACCGTGCCACCTCCTGCACCGCTCTCCGTTTCGCCAGGCATTCCGCACACACCCAGCGCACCCAGCACTCTGTACCAACCAACACGACCCGCGCACGTACAGCCACCGCATGCACCTGCCGCCGCTTGCCGCAGTCGTCACACCGCGCTTTCACGACTCGCATCCTGCGCCCCTTCCCGCTCTGGCATGTACACACCAACCCGCCGCCGCTCGCACTCGGCACAGACGTGGACCATCCGGCCGTTGACCCAGAGCGTGTATAACCGACGACGGTTGTGGCAGTCGTCACAGATAACGTGCTTCATGGCTACCTTCCTCCCAGCAATTCATCCAGCGATGCCAGGAGTACCGCATACTCGCAACCTAGAGCGTGACCTACTCGCCGCGAGTGAGCACACAACGGACATACGCACTCACGCAACGGCAGCGGCTTTAGCGGCGCGTCAAACTCTTGCCGCCGCAGCATCGCCCTAGCGTTCGCCAAACCCAGCAGCAAGCCTGTTACAAACGTGATCCGCTGATCTTCCGTCATACCAACCTCCCGATGGGGAGCGGCATCACTCCTGGCTGCTCCCCGCTACTTACTGCCTAGCTCGGCTCGCCATCGTCGGTCGCGCTGATGGTCCTGAACGGGAACACTTTCGTCACCTTGCTGTTGCCAGCCGCGTTTGCCTCCACGACGATGTCACACTTCCTGTTGAGCAGGAGATCGCTGTCGAATGGCACATCATCTTTCGGGCACTTGCCCTTCAAGATGGCCTGCGCCCACTCCACGAGTTTCGCCTTTTTCCCCCACACCGCGTTGCACCAGCCACGAATCTCGCCGTCGGTGTCCTGACCGCCGTCGTCCAGGACCACGAACTGGAACTGGAGCTGGGGCTTGGGGTCGAACTGCATCCCTGGTTTGCGCTCGCCCGCAGGCTGCTCGACGATCTCCTTGATGCGCACGCCATAAGCGCCTGGCTCGAGTCCGCTGAACTCTTTCGGCTGTAGTACTGGCATTGTCTCTCCTTCATTCGGTCCCGTAGGACCACGTTTCGTTTGGACGCTTCCGTCGGGTGCTTTCTCACGCAGTTGCTCTGCCGCCTGTAGTGCTAGCCCGGCCTGGAGGTTCCCGACTCCGAGTACCTGGTTGACCCATTCCGCCTCACCTCCCAAAAACTTGATCCCTGCCAGCTTGCAGGCAGGGTAGTTGTACTCCCGCCCGTAGGCCACGAGCGCAACGCGAGCGCCTGCGGGGTCGCGGAGTGCGGATGTCACGGCGTTAAACCTCTTGGCCTCCAATCCTACACCTCCTACCTAGCTACCAGGTTACACGTAACCTGTGAAATGTGTGTGTGTCTACGACACACACACATTTCACAACAGGTTAACGTGCATTAACCAGTTGTGAAAAGCCTAATTTCACAGCTTTTCACAGGTTTCGCAGGTCCGCCTTCCGAAGCCTATAGGTAGCCGTTTCACCCGCGCCGCCGCCGTCGCAACGTTCTACAAGCACCCTCCGTGCTAGGCTATAGACTGCTCGCCTTGCGGCACCGGCAGTACAGGCATCGGCGTGAGCCTCGATCTCTGCCATTGTGGCAGTAGCGTGCTCAGTCAGGTAGCGCACAATGTAATCCTCGCTACGGGACAGGTGCTCCGCTCGTGGGGCCGCGGTAGCCGAAGTGAAGTCCACCGCTAGGTGGATCGCGTTGTAGCTGAATGTTGCCGCGAACGTGAAAGGTTCGGTGTCTCTCGTCTTTTCGCTCCGAGCGTCGAGGTTGGTGCTGTCCTTGTCAGATATGATCTCTAGGCCCAGATCGACGGCACCGAGGATTGCCGATGAGCCTCGATAGGCGCCAGCCTTGCCAGAGTGATGTATCACGACTATCGCCGTAGAGTGTCGATCAGCCAGGTAGCGTAGGTCCTGCATGACCCGGTGCATTTGCCTGGCGTCATTCTCATCGCTGCCTCCAGTCACGTCCACGAGCGCATCGACTATGATGAGCGCGGGCTTGACCTGATCGATGATCTGCTCCAAAGCCAGCATATCCTAGCTGTTACCGCCGAGGGTGAACTGCTCTAGCGTCGTGTAGTAGATCGGCAGCTTTTCATCGTCGCTTATGCCGTGCGACCGCGCAACCTCACGCCAGCGCCGCTTGAGCCTGAGGTGTCCGCTTTCCTCGTCTATAAACAGTACAGGCCCTTGCACCACTTCTTTCCCCAGCCAGGGAAGCCCCGCGGCCACGTGGATAGCACAGTCCATGGTCAGGTAGGTTTTCTTGCTGCCGGGCTTACCGAACAGGATAGAGACAGATCCCTGCGAGAACAGCGAGTCTACCACCCAGGGGATCGGCGTCTCTTCCGCGAAAATCTCCGCGAACTCGTGAAGTATGAATCGCTCGCGATCAGGCTCGATGACGGAACGTGCCAGCCCGCTGCCATACAGGCGCTCGTCACCAGGCGCATACTTGCAGACGCTCTCGGCAATACGGCGGATGTTCTCGGGTGGGCCTGGTATCTCGCAGCGTTGCGCGTTCATCACCTGTAGCGCGGCATCGATCTCGTCAACCGTCATGCCACGTCGCCGCATCGTGCCCGCCGCGCTCACCAGTGTCAGGTGCTGGCTGCCGTGCTTGAAGATTTCGGGAAGTGGCCGCGCCATTGGTTCGATGATCTTGTGCCCGTTGCGCCGCTCGATCTGGTATGGTGCAATTGGGAGTGCATTGGACCAGGCATAGTGCCTACCACTACGATGCAGGCTAGGTGGTGCGATGACATAGCCGCCTTCGCTCTTGATGTGTATGCCCTGCGCCAGCCCCCCGCTTTTTGTCGTGCCGCGATAGTACAGGTGCAGGCCGCCGCCTCCCGTCTCCACGGTCAGGGTATCGGTTGCACCCAGGCTGATAAGCGCGTCGAAGCCGCCTGTCGCCTGGTCCACGTCTACCACGGCAAGCCCCGCTGGCCCCGTCGCGATCCCGACGTTTGCCTCTGGCCAGTCCGTCCACCAGCCCGTAATCTGGTCGGGCGCAGTTGTGGCGTCCAGTAGTCCGTGTTCGGTCCGCGGGTGCTTGCCCGCATCTTTGCAGGCTGGATTGCCGCACGTGCATCGGCCATCGACAATCCCGTGTACAGGGAAGACGGGCCAGCCCTTGGCCGCGTAATCAATAGCCGCCTGCCATAGCTCGTGCATTTCTACATCCCTAGCGGCTGGCGTGGTTGTCACGTTTTCCCAGGCAATCTACCGCGCTTCGGCCATGCCGCGATGAGAACCACCGATTGATACCGTGAACGTAAACTTCGAAGCTCGTGCCGTCGGGTAGGATAACTAGCTCGCACACCCGGAATAGTGCGGCAGTCTTGGCGAGCGCCAGAGCGTAACCGTCCTGGAAGGTGTCGCCGTAAGTGCCGCACAGTGCCGAGTCAAACACGATGCGTGCGAATGTAGGGTATATTAGTACGATGTCAGGCTGATGCTTTTCGCCGTCGATGGCGAACGTTGACAGGCTGTAGACTATTGTACAAGTAAACGGGGCGTGCACGCTGGCACGCTTGCGGCTGGGGTTGCATTCATCCACTCTGCCACCTCTCCAGGGTGCCCGCCGGCTTGTGTCGGGACCGGCGGGCTAAGATCGGTAGTGCCACCGTACCGGCCACAGAACCCCCTTCAGGCAGGGCCGGTGCGGTTGGCAAATGCTCTGCCTCGCACGCTCGTGAGGTAACGACGTCTGTTGTGCTGTGCGGGCAGTATGCGGAGCGCTGTCGTCGGCTGGCTAGGCCCTGGCGCTCGTTGCTCAGTAGCGGCAACACCTCCTGCGCGAGGATGGACTAGATGATCTGCGGCAACGGCAGTTGCTCGAACGCGCTCCGGGCCAGCCTCAGTTGAGTGTGCCAGAGGCCGTAACGCCGCACGTTTGCCGTGAATCCGTCGAAGTCGTGGCCGCGCGCAGTCGGGAGGCCATCGTCGTCCGCCCCGGTGTGGCAAAGCTCGTGATGCACCAGCGCCTCGACCTCGCGCGCACCGAACCCGAAGTCTCGCGCGTGGTCGGCCGCAACCCAGACGAGCCAGGGTGCCTGTGAAAAGTACTTGATGAGCCCGCTGGTTTTCTGGCACTTGCCCAGCACTGCCTGTCCTGCCGATTCGCCGCCCTCCCGCTTCCAGAGGTAGACGATTTCGATATCCTGGAGGTGCTCGAACTCCGGGCAGTCAGCGATGAGGGCCCGCCCAATACTGGCCAGGTCGGGCGCGTCGATGAAGTCCGCCTTGCCATCGTCACCCAGGAACGCCGCCTTCTCCGGTATCTGAATGCCGCGCGGCGGGAGGCTTCGGAGCACCTCGCCGTCCTCGGTGACCTGTCGCTCAGCTATTGCTACCAATGTCGCCTCCTGTGTTGTTGTACTAGCTGCCCTTCGTCGGCAGCAGTCCATACCGCTGCCGTACCTTGTCCGCCAAGTCCGGCGTCAACCCGGCGGCTATCGCCTCGATCTTGTCCCGGTGCTTGTCTGCTAGCCGGTTGGCCGTCGCCACTGGCACGCTGTCCGGCCGCTTCCACCAGAGGCTAGTGATGCTCGGTGGGTTGTGGAAGTGCTCGCCGCCACATCTCCCACACCGGACGTCGTCTTGCTCTTGCGAGTGGTACCGCGCCACGAGCGTAGACGTGTGCTTGCAGTCGTCACACTGGTTTGTGTGCACGAAATGCGCCGACTCGTGGCTGTCGATCAGCACTATAGTCCCTCCCGCTCTGCCGCCTCGATCGCCCGCTCGCCCACCACTGCGTCCGGTTCGCAGAGGCAGCCGACGACGTCGCTCTGCACGTCGATGCCCGGCGAGTAGCTGCACTGCTCTGCCGCCCGGTTGACGCGGCAGACATCGAAACTGCTCTCCGCGCCGCAGTCTGGGCAGGGACACGTCAGGTACACTCTCATAGATTCGCCCCCGAGGTGTTGCGGCGACCAGCCCGCCGGACTGCCAGCGCCTGGAGTAACCGTACTTTCCGCACTCCCGCCAGATCGGCCCAGTACTGCCGTCCGAAGATATCATTTAGTCGGGCTCGCCGCCTGGCGGCCTGCATGCAACCCCAGTGCTCCCTGATGTCGGTCTCCAGGTGTAGCAGGATGGCCTCGCCGTCGTACACGGTGCAGTCGAAGCCGCCGCTCTTCCAGTGCTTAAATATTGCGCTCACGCCCCTGCCTCTAGCTCATCCAGGAACGCCGCCAGTTCGCAGTCCGAATCGTGGCGCTCCAGTGTATGCTCCAGGTGTGCCGTATCCTCGTGCCAAATACCCTCACAGCAGTGACACTGGTATCTTATCCAGTGTGCGCCGTTGGAGTCGGTATAGGGGTAGCCCCCGATGCCTGCTTTGCGCAGCAAAGCCACCGCCCTGTCGAGCCGCGCTGCAATAAACATCACGCTCTCACCTCCCTCTCCTGCTCCCGCAGGTAGGCGAGCGTGGCCGTAGCCAGGTCGGGGTACGCTGCTAGCGCACCATGTAGGGTGGCAACGGTTAGGGGTTGCCGCCCCCGGCGTATCAGATTCCACAGAGCGCGAGAGATGCCGAGCTGTGCGGCAAACTCCTTGTCAGTCACGCCTTCCGCCAGCTGCCGCCGCCGCAACTCCCGCGCCAACAGTGCCAGATACTGACGCTCTGCCTCCTGCTGTGTCCGTGCGAACGTGATCGCCGGCCAGAACGGCCAGGCCCAGCCGCTTGCGGCCGCCTGCTCGGAAATGCGTGCCAGGATCGGCGGTATCGGCGGGCGAGCCTCGTCCGTGTAGCTGTCCAGTCTGATCGACCGCAGCTCATTAACGGCATCGAGCCCAACGATCCACCAGCACAGTGACGACTCCGACAGCCTCGGTGCCGTCGGCAGGCACAGCCCCCGCACGCTACCCGGGTCAATCATTCAAACCTCCCGCTGTCGCTCTTGCAGGTAGGCGAGCGTGACCGTAGCCAGGTCGGGGTACGCTGCTAGCGCACCATGTAGGGTGGCAACGGTTAGGGGTTGCCGCCCACGGCGTATCAGATTCCACAACGCGCGAGAGACGCCAAGCCGCGCGGCAAACTCCCCGTCCGCCTCCCCCGCCTCCGCCTGTCGCCTGCACAACTCCCTGACCAACGCGCCTCTCACTCCGCCTACCTCCTGCCTGCTAACCGCCAAGAGTTTAGCACGCTCCTGGTCGTTGTCAATACCGCACCTTCGCTGCTTGCTATGGCTTTTCTGTTGCCTGCTCCGCCTGCACCAGCCGTTGGCGTTCGGCGCGCGCCTTCTTTTCGCTCCAGGCGCGCACGAGTGTGATAAGCATACCCTCCGCTGGCCCATTCTTGAACGCGTCTTCAATCGCTTCTTTCCCGATGATGCGCCTGAGCGCCTCCATATCCGCGGGATCGTCACGACTGGCAATGAAAATCGGGTTGATATCGCGTTGGCATGCCTTCTCGCGCTCGGCCTGGCAGTAGAGGCACCCCGCCCCCCCACACCACTGGCAATTCTTCCAGGCTACTGTCAACGCCTTTCCTCCTACTATGGCTTTTCTGCCTCGTGGCGTAGCCGCCCGAAAGGCAGCCAACTGATAGTCATCGCACCAACTCCCGCGCGGTCCGCTCGTGCTCTCCCTCGGCTACCTCTGGCCAGATGTGCCGCCAGTAGGCAACGAGCGTCGTGCGCTGCTCCTGGATGTGGCCCGTGTTGAACGGTGTACGGATGTGCTCTGTCCAAAGGCGCTCGGCCTCTGCGCAGAGTACGCGGCCGTGGTCCCCACAGCCGCAGGGTAGCTTGTCAGTCATTTTCTTCCTCCCACGAGTGTCAACAACGTCCTCACGCATCACGACACTGCATATTTGCCCAACTGACAATCTCGGCGATCGTCACGGTGCACAGCCAGCGCATATGCATTTCCCAGTTCGCCCAGTCCGAGAAGATGACCTCGAAGTGCCGCGCCAGTGCCGGCGTGTCTGCCACCCGCTGGCGTGCGGCTCGCTCGATATCGCTCATCTGCGTCTCGCCACGCTCGGCCGCGGCATAATCGATCTCCTCCTGCCGCTGCCGCTCGGCAGCTGCGCGGGCAGCTTCCTCAAACCAACTCTGCGGCTCGTGTGCCATTGCTGTCCTCCCTCGTTATTCTCCCGCGTTGGCTGCCGGTCGCGGCCCCGGTCGGGACCCGGCGGTTAGGCCGGGACCGGCTCCCCTTCCAACCAGGCCGCCAGGCGGAACCCAGCAGCCTCGACCTGGCCAGCGACGATCTCTAGCCGGCGCTGGGCGAACTGGCCAACCCCGACCTCGATCACGATCCGGCCAGGATCGGCAGGCGACCACTCGACAACCCGCATCCTGTCCGGTCGCAGGTCCGTTAGTTGACTCGCGATGGCGAGCGCCTCGTCGGCCATCGCGTGGTCCAGCTGGCGAATGCCAGCCCAACCGACCTGCTCAACCAGGCGGATGATGTGCTCCGCCCCGGGGACGTCCATCTCTCCCGGTGTGCTGTCCATTGCTGTCCTCCCTTTCGTTCTCTCTCTGTCACACGTATTCTAGCATAGCTATCTATACGTGTCTATAGGATAATAGTACTACACCGAAAGTACTACGGCAGCAGGCTCGGTTGTCGTGATCTCGACATACCCGCGTCGCTCCGCCTCTGCCCGGACCAGCCGGCGGAAGACCTCGGTCTCTGGCAGCCCGTCCTCGGCCACAAGCCGATCCAGCATCCTGCTAGTCTCTGCGTCGAGCCTGTAGTACCTCGCGTAACTCGCTACTCGTGCCATTCGGCACCTCCTCGCTGTAATCCGCTGCTAGTATAGCACGTCTAGATAGCTAGCGCAATACGCAAAATAGGCAGGAAAGCGGCCGCAAGGGGCCTCTGTGCGGGCATTGTAGTGTGCCCGGCAGGCCGGGAATGGCGATTTTGGCCCTTCCGAGCCCGAAAGCCGCATGATCAGCACAACCACCGCTGAGCCTGCTGGCCACATTAACTATACGTGATATAGATAGATAGCTATGCAGTGTGGTCATTAAGTAGTGGTGGGCTGGTGATTACATATAATATGGAGGTGCCGCTACAATGGCCGTACAGGGGCGATCCGGAGGAGGGATGGACTAGTGATCCTGCAACTTGCACGCTTGTAGGACAGAAAACCACCCCGGCTAGTTGGGGGTGCTTCTACTCAGGCTCCTGGCACCTGAAACCCAACCCGCGCCCGACAGCCGGGCACGTCTTCACCGGGGTGGAAACTCGCAGTTTTTAGACAGCTCCAGTATAACACAACAGCCGCCGGGTGGGTGGACTATCCGTGTGTCAGCCTGTACCGACGCCGCAAGGCGTCTTCCCACTGGCTGTATTCTGCCCAGTCCGCACAGCGGGCAACATGTACCGTCGTGACATCTGGGGGGAAAGGTCGCCAGTTGCCACTGATGTATTGCCTGATCTCGAAGGCCCCCGAATCAGGATCATCCCCGATCACCAGGAATACAGGAGCTTTCGACAGCAGGTCATTGTAGGCGATGACCTCCGCGAATGTGACCGAGTCCCTTGCCGACTTGTAGTCTAGAAATGCCACTATGCCCGGTGGTGACTTCTCGACCATCGTGTAGTCAATATCGCATCCGTAGAACGTCCTAGCCAGGTCCTTGTGGAGACGCTTCCACCGATCCCGCCGTGGCGATCCTTGCAGCGCATGCTTCACGCTCTCGCTCGATTCGTTCAGTACTTTTAAGATAGGCATCTAGGTTAGCCTCCACTCCGATAAACTGCCTTGCCAGGCGAACGGCGGCTACCCCCGTAGTCCCCCCACCCATACAAGGATCGACCACGAGCCCCCCGGCTGGACAGAGAAGCCCGACATAGAACAGCGCCTCCGCTAGCCCTTGTTGCCAGCCGTGCGCGTCTTTCTCGCTGCCTTCGCCCAGAACGCCATCCCGTATCGTTTCGCCCTGCACGAAGCCCGCAGGCACAAAGAACAGCAGAGGCTTCCAAACGTTGACAATCTTCCGCACGGGCTGGTCAGCCAGGACCATGCCCGACGAACCGCCATGCCAGATCGCCCCCAGCCACCAGTATTGAAGATGCTCAGACAGACGCGCAATGACCTCGGGCAGGTAGGTCTGCCCCGAGTAGGCGACGAGCATCCCGCCTGGCTTCAATATGCGCGCGGCCAGCAGGGACAAATCAGACCACTGCGGGAGAAAGGTTTTCACGTATGGCGGATCGGTGAAGATCAAATCGACCGATGCATCTGGTATGTCCGCTAGGCAGTCCTGGAACCTGCCCAGGCGCAGCATTGCCCCTGGCGTTGGCGTCCCGCTCGTGTTGGGCGTGAGCACATTGGCCGGGTGGTTGCTGGCCTCACGCGCCTCCGATGGCGTGATCGTCTTGTTTAGCGCCGAGTCTCCAGCATTGACTAGTGCCTGCGTGACCTTCGCCTGCTCCCGCTCGTTGCGCGCAAACCCGCTAGGTGTCTTCCGTGGCGCATAGTGCGACGGGCGAGCCTGGCCACGAGCGTTGACTACTTCTGATTTTGCATTTGCAAATTGAGAATCAGAAGCAAGCTGGCGCTGTACCGTGCTTGTGTCAACCCCCGTCGCCTTCGCGATCTCCGCCAGCGTTGCCCCATCCTGGCGCATCTGCACCATCTGCTCCCGCAGCTCATCCCTCGACAGATGCCTCCGCAGCAGGTTCAGCGCCCGCACGTGGTTACGCTTCTCCGGCTCTGTCAGCCCGGCACGGATCAAACGCTCATAGTTGGGAACCTTGATGCCTTCCCGCCGAAGCTCCTGCCAGGCTTGTATTCTGTGGTGACCGTCGAGGATATTCCCGCTCTCGTCCACCTCCACAGGCACGAGGACGCCGCGCTTGGCGATGTCAGCCTTGAGCGCGGCATACTGCTCTGACGAAAGTGGGGGGAGTAGCTGGTACTGTGATGGGCCTATGGTATCATGCTGTTGCACGGGAAGCCTCCTGTACAGGTTTTCTGTGCCACGGCCAGGGTTGCTTGCTACAACGCCTGGCCAACCACATTGTACCACGTCTGCCTGCCGGACACACAACAGCCGCCGGTGTGCGAGGCCGACGGCCGCTGTGCAGGAGGAAAGGAGAGAGTCAGGCGACGCGCGACCTCCAGCGAGGCCACGTATCACCCGGGCAGGTTGTCCCTCTGCCCGGTAGCGCAATCTCCCGATGCCCTACGACTGGCACCTCCCTGCCGAGTTGTGCACGAATCCAAGCGACCGTCATCCTGGCTGCAATGATCGCCGGCTCGGGTGGTTGTGCCATCTGCCAGTTGCCTGGTATGCAGATTCCGATTGCTGTTTTGTTCAATCCCGCAACGTGATAGCTCATCGTCTCCAGGTCGTTGCACCAGTCCACCTGACCGCCCCAGTGACAAACGAACGCATAGCCGCCCGAAGGCCACCCCAGGCTGACGTGGTACTCCGCGATGCTCCACGATGTGCTATCGACGTCCACGCCGCTATGGTGGATCACGATATGCTCGATGCCCGCTAGGTCACGCCGCCCGTAGTCACCCAGCGTCGGAAGCCGCCGGCGCAGGTCCACGAACGGCGTCAGGCTTTTGGGTCAACCAGCTTCATGGTGCCGTCGCCGCTGTTGCCGTAGTCCCGATACACCCGCCCGGCGTAGGTGTACGCGATAGTCTCGTTCGTCAGCTTGCTCCAGGTCGCCCAGCCTTTCTGCCCAAGCGCCAGCGATACTGTGTCGGGCTGGCTGCTCCTATGGTAGATTTCATCCTCCAGCCACGGCCCGATGTACTGCTCGACCTTCCTGAACCCCTCGCCAACCGTAGGCATATGTCCTCCCTCGCTCTGTTCTGCGGCAATCAGCGCCTCTGTGCCTTCAAGCTCCCAGGGTGACTCGTTGCCTGTGACCATCCCATAGCCGTAGGGTATCGCCCCGATCCACGCGATCCCCTCGGACGCACACGCCGCGGCCATCTGCCTGTCGATCTCGATGCACAGTCGAACCTCGTCCTCACGCGAGAGGCCCGTGACTGGTGGACTGTAGAACGTCCCGCACTCGCCGTACAGCAAGCGCCAGTTGCGTATGCCGAGCTCGCGCAGCCGAGGTGCCCAGATCGCGAGCGGTCGCCAGACGTACCACGGACAATCTACCCGATCGTCTACTGTTTTACCCCACGGACGTATATACCCGTGGTAGTTGATGCAGTACGCCTCCCGGAACACGTCTGCAAACAGCGGCAGTGCATCTGCCTCCAGGTTGCCGACACTGCACGCGAGCGCCGCGTACAGCAGCCGTGCCTCGTTCTGCACGATGCGTGTCAGCGCGAGCTCGAACGTTGCCCGCCAGCGGAGGCCATCACGGTCAAGGCGGTCCGGCCAGGCCTCGTTGGGACCGTGGATGATGCTGGCTGTGCCCGGCGGCAGGCTCGCCAGCATCGGCCCGACGAACAGATCAAAGAACCGCCGTGCCTCCGTATCCGCCGGCTTTCCACGGTCGAACTGCCGGCCATCGTCGCCGGGATCACCACGCCAGATGCTGATGCCCCACGGTTGGTATGTTCGCCAGTCGCGCATCACCTGCGGGCACAGGTGAGCCAGGATCAGCTTTGCGTTGGCCGCGCGTGCACTCTCGCGCGTCGCCCACTGGTACAAGCCCTGGCCGATCACTGCTGGCCCTTCCTGCCGCCGAACCAGTAACCGACGGCGAGCAGCGTCAGGTCCCGCAGCTCCGCAGGAATCACACCGACGCCAACCTGCTGATACCAGGCGAGCAGAATCAGCGCTGCCACGAGCGCAAACGTCACCAGTGGCCGAACCAGGCCACGGACGCAGCCCAGAAACTCACTCACTCCCAGCCTCCATTCGCCAGCAGCTTACGCCTCTGCCAGCGTAACACGAGCGCACCCGCCGTCAGCACCAGAATTGCCAGCACGATTGCACTCTGCACAAACAGCGTCCACGCCGGCGCGATGTTCGCCCCCAGCAGAAACACCTCAACCCGCGTCGGCGTCAGCATCGCCAGCCCGGCGTTGAAAGAGACTGACTGTGTTTGGCATTTTGCCTGCCCCCATCATTCGTCCGCATCTGGCGCCGCCGCAGGGTTTGCGCGCGCAGTGCCGATAGTCGCAATTCGATCTGCCGCTGGCGTTCGACTATCGCCAGTATCTCAACCTCGGCCAGCACTGGCCTCGCGTTCATCTCCACCAGCCGCCGACTAATCTCAGACCAGAGGCTCATTACCGCCTCCCTCAGGCTGGTCAAACAGCCTGATCGTCCGCTCGGCCAGGTTGGTCCCTGTCAGCG
This sequence comes from Pseudomonadota bacterium, assembly GCA_043801535.1. Taxonomy (GTDB): domain Bacteria; phylum Myxococcota_A; class Polyangia; order Haliangiales; family SHYZ01; genus JAZDLZ01. Next base: position 6,985 of record JAZDLZ010000386.1, on the reverse strand, counting down.
CCAGCCGCCGCCATAGGTCACGGTCCCGAAGCAACAGCTTGTAGGTCCAACCAAACACCCACCAGGCGCGCGCACCGCCGACCAAAATTATCAGTAGCAGACCGATTACGCCAGCGTCAGACACTGTCGCGAGTAGTTGCGCGAGTGGCATACCGTCCATCGATTTCCGTCACTCCACGGCGGGCTACCTACGCCTTGCCTGCCTCGAGCTCTTTCGCCGCAGTCCTCAGCGCCGCGTTCTCTTTTTCGAGGGCGGCGATCTTCTGGCGCTGTTCGGTGACGATCTGGCTCAGCGTGACGATCTCGGCAACAAGCTGCTTGAGTGTAGCGTCCACCACTACGCCTCCAGCGCCTGCGGCCGGCTTTCGATCAGCGCGCGCGTCTCGGCCAGGCGGTCGCCCAACTGCCGCACAGCGCCGACAAGCAGCATCGTCAAGCGGCTCATGTTTACGAAGTGGTGTCCGTCGTCGTTGAACGTCACCAGCCGCGCCTGCTCCAGTGCGGGACGATTGGCCGATAGGAACTGCCCGAACCGCTCGCGTACCACGTCGCCCGGGCGGCTCACCCCAGCCGAGAGCGCTGTGAGTAGCGCAACGTCGTCGTAGTCGTCGAAGTTGGTCCACGCTGTACCAACATCCTGATGGCTGTCGCCGTCCGAGTCAAGGATAAAGCGCGCTGTTTGGTGGTCTCGGAATACGACCATGTTCTGGTTGGCGCCGAGCGTACCAAAACTGCCGCCCGCGTCGTTTTTGCTCGCATCGACGGTGATAGTGCCTTCGGCGGACGTGTTGCGCCACTCATTGGTCGACGTGGCCCGTCCACCGAGACCTATGGCGATTGTGGTCTCGGTCAAGCCTTCCACGAGCAGCCCCCCATCCGTAGCCAGGACCTTTTTCATGCAGGCGTATGTGTCGGCCTCGTGGTTAGTCGTCATAGCGTGCGCAACGTCACTGGACTTGAGGCTCAGTATCTCGTTGTCGGCGGCGCCCTGGTTGATGGTAAAACCGATGGTGCTTTTGGCGTTGGCGGTATCGTTCAGCAGGAGTAGCCCGGCGTCCGTGCATTGCAGTAGGCCAGCCGTGCCGCCCAGTCGCTTGATGTTCGACATCACCGCGTCCCAGACGGTCTCGGTCAGTTGATCGTCGGTATCGAGGTCGAGCGCGCCCGCGTCGCTCGGGTCGGTCCAGACAGCATTGATGGTCATATCCGCCTCCTAGTACCCAATCACGTCGGTGCCGCCGATCAGGCTTCTGCCAATCGTGAAGAACATATGCTGCCGCTTCTGCACGGTCCACCAGCACTCGTGCAGTCGTGGCGATGACGTGATATTGTGCTCGATCTGCCAGGTGTGGCCCGTTACGTCTGTGCCGCCGACCGACTCGTCTATGGCCACGACGTCACCCAGTTCGCGGGCCAGAATCTGCTCCAGGTTCGTCGCGTCCTTGTTCGACAGCCTGACGCGCCGCGGCGTCCCCCTCGGTTGCTTCAGCAGATTCACCAGCCACTTCGCCAGGATCAGCGCCTGAGAGTCCGTCGCCAGGTATGCGGACTCGATACTGCTGCCCTCGCGGTAGCCCCGCAGCCGCCTGCTGGTGGCGTCAGTGTACGTCTGCGCCACACCGCCCGTGCGCGTAACCGTCTGCCCATTGATAACCTGATCCTTGTCAATGCGAGCCCGGAGGCTGCCAACCTCTGCGCCGGTAATCGTGGCGAGTACTGCCGAACTGTAGAGAGTGCCGTGATCGACGTAAGTGGCCCGACCGTCTTTCGCCACGTAAAACACTCCGCGATCGATCTCCAGCAACCCCTCGATGAGCGACAGCGCAGTCGCGCTACCGTCCGCCGTCCAGCTCGGCACGGTGTTATGGCTCGTGCTCAGGTTGCGCATGTGCGAGCTGGTCAGCCCGACCGCGTCGAGTATCAGCCCGATCAGGTAACTCACCGTCTTGTTGGTCTGGGTAGCAATCGTCGGCTTGGACATCTGTAGCCACTCGAAGAAGTCTACCGCCTCGATAGTCGATACCTGTGCGCCGCGCCCAGGCTCGTGTTCGATGCTCGAGATGTAGCCGTTGAACAGATCGTAGGTCGTGCCATCATAGACCGCCCGCACCCGGACCGGCTTCATCACGTCGAGATAGTTCGCCAGACTACTGCCTGCATTCTCCGGATTGTACGTGCCATTGCTGTCCTTCAGCCGTAGCGTGCATTTGCCCTGCGTCGTGTACTCCATATCAGACTGTCGCCCGCGCGTAATGTGGACCTCTCGCACGTCGTCGGTGATCGTGTCGAACACGTTGCCGCCGAAAGTTCCGCCGATCAGGTCAGTGCCGCCAATCGTCGACGTGCCGATCGTGAAGACGCCGGTCAGGCGCCCACTCCAAGCCACCTCTACGCTGTACGTTGGCCAGGGCATCAGTGCATCCTCACCAGGCGGTCAAGCTCAGGCTTCAGCAGCCGCGCGAGCTCGCCTGCCGTCGCGCGGTCGTCGGCCAGGAAAGTGTTGCCCGTGATGATGATCTGCGGCTGCGCCCTGCCCCCGCCCTCCCAGGGCCTACTTATCCGCTCGCCGCCGTGGGCCACGATCACGCGCGGCCTGCCCATCGGCCCGCCGACCGTGCCGCCGCCCGCATGGGCCTCGGTCGCATCTACACCAACTGCGCCAGCCACCGCGGGTACACCAGGCAACCGTGCCACTTGCGCCAGCGCCTTATCCACTGCGTCGCTGTAGGCACGCACTATGCTGTCGAGTGTGCCCTGCACGCCTCCGGCTACGCTCGACGTGTACAGGTCGATACTCCTGAGCAATAGGCGCGTCTGTTCGTCTACCACGCCTGCCTGCGTGACTGCCTCGCCGCCCATCTCGATGATCTTATCGCGGTCGCTCAGTAGCCAGTCGTAGGCGGCCTTGAGCGCATCAGTCAGGAGAGTCAGCCGCTCCTGCGAGATGCGTAGTTGCTCCTGGTAAACGGCTAGTGTCCCATTCAGTGCCTCTGCTGCCCGCTCGATGCTGTCGATGACCTCCTGCTGGCGTACCATCGCGACCTCTTGCGTCGTGATAGCTTCTGTCAGCCCGTCTATGCGCTCCCTGGTGTCGAAGATGCCCTGCAGCGCCGTGCGGAAATCCATCTCGGCGACGGCGGTCTCCGCTGCCTTGGCGAGCAGGTTCATTTTCTCGTCGAACTTCAGAGATTGCGTCAGGCGCAACTGCGCCAGGAAGGTCTCCAGCGTAGCCTTGTCGGTCGAAAGCGTGCCCAGGAAAGCCTCGGCGCCCTTGGTCAGCAGCGGGAATTGCGCTGTAACGTCCGACAGCGAAAGACCCATCATGCCAGCCAGGTCGACCCGCTTTAGCTGGGCCTCCACTGCGCCAATCTGCATTTCCAGTTGCCCGGAGCCTTTCAGCCTCGGCTGGCTAAACTCGTTCAGCTTGGCTTGCGCCTCGGACAGTTGGCGGTTAAGCTCGCTCAGATGCTTGCTCATTGCCTGGTATTCGCGCTGCGCAGCCTTCGCCTGATCCTGGTTGGCCTTGATCGCCAGGTTCACACTGACGATCTGTGCTTCCCAACCAGCAATGTCAGCATTCACCCGCAACACGGCCGGGTGTATGTTGACAAGGTTCTGTACAAACTGGGACATAGACACCCCGGCTTTCTGCGCTGCGGCCTGCGCCGCCTCCCCCATCTCCTGTGCCGCTTTCCCCAACCCGGCGAACTGTTCGCGCGTCAGCTTCAGCGGCCGGTCCAGGTCCTTTACCTGCTGGCGAGTCTCTTCCAGCCAGGGGAAGATCGCCTCGCCCTTGCCAAGCGGGCCCGACGACGCCTTGAACCCGGCTACGAGGTCCTTGACCTTGCCGAATGCCTTTGAAATCTCATCATCGACGTTGAACAGCACTTCTGGCAAGCCGCCCTTGGCAACGTTTTCAGCGTAAGCCGCATCGTACTTGGCCATGAAGTTGTCAAACTCGCCACCGGCGACCTCGATATTTTCGGCAACGATCTTCCAGGGAGTTCCTGCCAGATCAGCGTAGCGCTTAGCGTTGGCAGCACTAATTTCTGCACCACGCGACAACCCTGATAGACGAGCCCGTTCGTAAATGTCAGTTTCGGGCACTTCCTCGCCCATTCTGCGAAATCGTTCCGCCTGCGCCGCATAGTCGCTGGCGACCTGGCTCATACCAGCCTCGGCAGCCACCAGCGCAACCCCGACGCCGGTGGCCATAGTCGCGATCCGCCCCAGCCGGGTAGCAGCAACGTTGGCGAATGCGGCGAAGGCAATAGATGCGATGCGGAGCGCTTTGGGAATGTACGCTAGCGCTGTAGCCAGCGGCCCCGCCGCGCCTGCCAGCACGGCCAGTGTGATGATTCTTGTCTGGCCCTCCTCTCCCATCTCCGTCCACGAAGCCTGAAGCTGCCCGATAGCACCCCGTGCCGCCGGTACCCCATCCTCGCTGATCCACGTCAACGCCGCCGACAAAATCGGCAGGAAGTTAGTGCCAACCTCGATCCCGATTTCTTCGAACTGAGCCTTCATCGCGCGTAGTTGGTTGGTCGGGCTTGTGATCGTTTCGGCTAGATTGCCCTGAGCCTTTGCTGTCTGCTCCATGATAAGCATGTACCGCGCGTAGACCTTCTGCGCTTCGGAGAGCTCGTCGCCCTGCTTGATTAGCCCCTGAGTCAGCGCCCACTGCTTGACGGTCGTCTCGTTGACGATGATGCCCAAGCGCTTGAGCGGCTCTGTCTCTCCAGAGATGCCCGCCTGTAGCTTCTGGAATGCCTCATCAGTCGGCAGGTTGTAGAGGCTTGACAGGTCATAAGCAAGCTTTGTGATGCCCTTGGACATCGAATACGCCGCTTGCTCCCCCATTCCGAGAGAATCAAACATCAGGTTCATTGTTCCGACGTTCTGGCGGACCTCATAGGCGTTTAGCTTCAGCGAGTCCGACAGGCTTTCCGACCACCGCCGGGCATCGGTGGCCATCTTGCCCATACTACGGTTGAAAAGGTCCTCGCTCTCGTTGGCGTCCATCGCCAGCTTTGTGAACGCACCACCCACGGCCAGCAACGGAACGCCCACGCCGATGGCCAGACCGCTCATCACCTTGGTCATAGTCGCGCCGAAATGCGCCATCGATGTGCTGACCTTTTGTGCGGCGCTCTCGGTCTCTTTGAGGTGCCGTTTCACACGATCAAAAGCGGGCTTGGTGTTCTCCCGCGCCTGGATTCGGATCGCTAGCTCGGCCGCGGTTGCCATGGTTAGTTACCTCGTTCAAGGTGTACAATGGAGCTAGATAGATACTCTCGGGGGTCAGAAATGCAAGCACTCAAGGCGGGCTTCTTCGGCTGTCTCGGTGCTATCGTGGCCGGTATGCTGTTACTCAGCTTCCTCATGTTCATTGTCCTACCCGTCGCCGCCGGGCAGTCCCCGCTTACGCCCTGGTTGGCGGTATGGGAGACCCTCAAGATGCTGCCCGCTTATGCCCTTATGAAACTCGGCGGCTAGCCGACCTCTTCCTGAGCTCGGTGCAGCTCCAACAGCAAGCCAACCAGATCCGGATGCTTAGCCAATTCCGCCTTGGCTTCCTCGTCACCGTTGAACAGGCCCAGCGCAGCCCTAGCGTTGCAATAGTCCATCACCCGCTGCACCGTCAACCAGTCCTGGCCTTCGGCCTCGCTCGGCGTGCACCCGAACGCCTGGCAGACCTCGGCCAGTATCGCCTCGTAGGGCTGCGGCCCGTAGCGCACCTGATCGGGATTCGCCGTCGTGCGATAGCCTAGCAGGTGGTCCGCTAGGGCCGCTAGCCATTTTTTCGCTCACTCGGTGTCTCGCCCGCGCCGGCGTTCAGCAACCAGAACAGCTCGTCGGCGTGCAGTTGCCGCAGCGGCTCCTTCGTGCCGTCCGGTTGCGGCAGTTGTCGCCCGGCCAGGTCGGTCCAATTCCAGGTGACGATGCGCCCCGCGAGCGCCGCCAGGATGCCCTCGAAAGACTCGTCCATGATGGCCAGGCTACGCCGGGCCTCGTCAGACTCGCCCTCCACGGCGTCGAGCCGGACGCGCATCCGATTGAACTCGTTACGCGCCTTCAATTCCCCGACCGACCAGCCCGTGAAAATCTCCACCCACTCGCCTTCGTGCGGCGTGCACTTCTCGCCGCCGTCGAGGGTGACCTCGCAATCGTCAGACGCTATCCTCCGTGGTTTCGGCTTGCCCATTTCTCTCCCTCTCCCCCTGCAGCTGTAGCTATGGTGTCACGTCTCGCTCTAGCTCACTATTGCCCTGTAGCGTGGCACTGTAGGTCACCGGGACCCCCACGCCAGCGCTGATCGCATAGGATTCCAGAAGCGCATCGCTGGCGACATAGTTGGGGTCGTTGGTATCGGGTCCGGCACCGGTCGGCTGGAATACTGTCGCTTGCGCAGCCGCTGCCCCCACCGATGCCAGGAGCGTAGCATCCCCCTGGCTAGCCGCGCCGTCCCAGGAGCCCTCCAACTGGTAGGACCAGTCGTAGTTCCCGATCACGCGACGCGGGCCAGCGTCGGAGAAGCAGGTCACGACCGGCCCCTCCTGCGTCAGGTTCTGCGAGATGCTCGTCAACTCGTCTTCGAGCGCCACGCCGTTGAGTGAGAAATTGATCTTGGTCGCCGCTAGTTTCGCCACGAGGCACCTCCCGCTATACTACCGCCCTGGCCAACGCGCTGTTTCCCTGCACCGTAACCGAGTAGGTGACAGGATTCCCGACCGAGCCGCTGATCGTGTAGCTTTCTAGTACCACGTCAGTGGCGTCGTAGTTCGGGTCGCTGGCCCCAGCCGAGTTTCCCGTCGGGTCGAATGCCAACGCCTTTGTCGCCACCGCGCCGACCATCGCGAAAATGGTCGCATCGCCCTGCGCCGCAGTCCCGTCGAACGCGCCTTCACACTGCAGGTTGTAATCGTAGTTGCCAACCACGCGCCGAGGACCGGCGTCCGACAGACCCGTGACCGTCGGTACCTCC
>JAZDLZ010000369.1:0-13389 GCA_043801535.1 Pseudomonadota bacterium | reverse complement strand
CGCGAACGAGCACGTGCAGGTGCGTGGTACGAAATCTTCGTTCGCTCGCAGGGTACCGTGCCCGGACGGAGCGCGACCTTCCGAGAAGCCGAACGAGGCTTGGGAAGAATAGCTGCCATGGGATTCGACGTTCTCTACCTGGCGCCGATCCATCCTATCGGCCACGCCCATCGCAAAGGACCAAACAACACCGAGGAGGCACGACCGGGAGATCCTGGCTCTCCCTGGGCAATCGGGAGCGAGGATGGCGGGCACACGGCCGTTCATCCTGAGCTCGGTACTCTCGACGACTTCGATCGCTTTCAGCGCGCAGCGAAAAGCTACGGAATGGAGATAGCGCTGGATTTCGCAGTGCAGTGCTCGCCCGACCATCCTTGGGTGAAGGAGCATCCCGAGTGGTTCTGCCGACGGCCGGACGGCACCATCAAGTACGCGGAGAATCCGCCCAAGAAGTACCAGGATGTCTACCCGGTCGCTTTCGAGACGGACCGGCGCGACGAGCTGTACCAGGCTCTTCTCGACGTCGTCTTGTTCTGGATCCGTCGAGGAGTGAAGATCTTCCGCGTCGACAATCCGCACACCAAGCCAATCAGCTTCTGGGAATGGCTCATTGCCACGGTTCACCGCGACCACCCAGACGTCTTGTTCCTGGCCGAAGCATTCACCCGTCCCAAGAGAATGCGGATGCTGGCCAAGATCGGCTTCACCCAGTCATATAGCTACTTCACCTGGCGAAACACCCGCAAGGAGCTCGAGGAATACGCCACCGAGTTGTTCCTGACCGACGTCAGTACGTACATGCGGCCCAACTTCTTCGCCAACACTCCTGACATTCTGCACGCGTTCCTCCAGAGTGGTGGCCGGCCGGCGTTCGTCACCAGGCTCGTCCTGGCCGCGACCCTGTCCCCATCGTACGGCATCTACAGTGGCTACGAGCTCTGCGAGAACCGCGCCCTGCGCGCTGGTAGCGAGGAATACCTGAGCTCGGAGAAATACGAGCACAGAGTGTGGGACTGGAATCGACCTGGGAGTATCGCTCCAATGGTGGCGCTGGTGAACCGAATGCGGCGCGAGCACCGTGCTCTTCAGCTGGCCAGCAACCTCACGATCCTCGAGTGCAGCGATCCCGGTGTCATCGCCTACGCCAAGACGACCGGCGACGGCAAGGACTCAGTCGTCGTCACGGTCAACCTCGATCCCTTTACCACCCACGAGGCGATGGTGCGGGTACCGGCCGCAATCCATGGCGCTGGCAAGGACGGCTCCTACTCTGCCACTGATCTGCTCACTGGCGTCACGCATCGGTGGCGCGACCAATGGAACTTCGTACGACTCGATCCCCAGATTCTGCCCGCCCACGTTCTCAGCCTGGATGCCGGTAATTAGATCAAGGCAGTGCTGAAATAACGCTCGGCACGGTCTGGCAGTACTGTCACTACCGTTCGTCCCTCGCCAGCTAGCTGGGCCGCGCAGTAGACGTTCGCCCCCGACGAGGTCCCGACCAGAATCCCTTCGGCTGCGGCGAGACGGCGAGTGGTCTCGATGGCGTCCTCGTCGGACACGGTCATCACCATGTCGAGCATGCTACGGTCGACAACGTCGGGCACGAAGCCGTCGCCAATGCCCTGAATCATGTGGAGCCCAGGCTCGCGTCCGAGGAGCGCGGCGCTGTTCTTGGGCTCGACCGCCACGATGCTGACGCGCGGATTCTTCTCCCGCAGGAATCGGCCTACTCCCATCAGCGTGCCGCCGCTGCCAACGCCGGCGACAAAGACGTCGACGTTCCCGCCGCTCTGTCGCCAAATCTCCTGACCGGTCGTCAGGTAGTGGCATTCGGGGTTGAGAGGGTTGACGAATTGGCCAGGGACAAACACGTTTCCGAGCTCGCGTCGCAGTGCCTCGACCTTCTCCAGGCATCCCTTCAGGCTCTGCTCGGCAGGAGTGAGCACGAGCTCGGCTCCGAGAGCACGGATGATCCGCTTGCGCTCCTCGCTCATGTTCTCGGGCATCACGACGACAACGCGGTGACCGAGCTGGACACCGACGAGAGCCATGCCAATGCCGGTATTGCCGGAAGTTGCCTCGACGATGATGTCGTCCGGCTCGAGCGCGCCCGACTCGCGAGATCTGCTCAGCAGATGAAACGCCACTCTGTCTTTGATGCTGCCTCCCGGGTTGAGAAACTCGGCCTTGGCCAGGACTTCACCCTTGCCAAGCCGGCGAATGCTGATAAGGGGGGTGTTGCCAATCGTTGCGAGAATTCCAGTAGCCATTCTTTCCATTGGGATGATCCGTTTTTTCAGAGATATGCCCGAACAAGGTGGCTTCGGCCACCGTATTCAGACAGCCAGCAGCCGCAATCAAAGAACAACCCTTTTGTGGAGCAGCCTCCAGCCCCAAACAAACGCCTCTAGCCGCTCGCGACCCCGCCGGGAGAACGTTCTGCCGCACTGGTGGGTGCTGGCTCCGCCGCTGCTGCTGCTGCTGCTGCTGCCTTGTCGCCAATCGCAGCCTCGCCGAGGGCCGCCTCGGCAGTCGCAGCCTCGCCAGTCGCCGAATAGGACGGCTGCAGATTCGTGCCCTCAGTGAGCCATCGTCTCAACGCCAAAGCAATGAGCGGGCCCGATATTGCCCAGATCCCGAGAATCAGCCACATCGCCTCGGGCGATCGCCAGAAGGTGACAGTGCCGGCACGGATCTGATCGCCAATCCCTTCTGGACACCACTGAGTGAGCATGTGGCCGGAAAGAAAACTGACCACCGTCTTTGCCACGAACCAGGGCATCATTGAAAGGCCGAGGTACAGTCCCTCTTGCTTGTGCGGCGCAATCGCCGCTGTGTACTCGTATATCTTGGGCGACCAGATGACCTCTCCCAGCGATAGAACCACCATGCAGGCAATCGAGAGAGCATAGTAAGAACTGACCATACTGCCGCCCAACCATTGCCAGGGCGCGACCAGAGTGAAGAGACTCAGCGAAGACAAGAGCGCGCCGAAAACCAGCATTTTGAATATGTTGAATTTGTTGGCCAAGGGAATGAAAAGAACCAGTCCAAGCACGATGAGCGTCGGATTGATTGCGGTCAGCTTGCCGATTTGAGCATCGCCGCCAATCGTCCTTTCCCAGTACTTGGGGAAAAGGATATAGACGTAAACAAAGATTGCCCGAACCCCCAGTACCGAGGTCATCAGGACCAGAAACTTGCGAAAGGGTGGTTGGGAGAACAGGCTCCGCAGCAACACCCACGGCTTCTGTTTGACCTTGCCCTGTTCTTCGCCGGGATCCGGTTCCTCTCCTTGGCCATGCACTTGGTCTTCGTTGCGGACCAATATGGCAAGCAGCACGATTGCAGAACCGGCTGCGACAACGGTGAACAGGACTATCCAAGTGTTGGCGTTGGCCAGACGAAAAGTCACTCGAACGAGGTCCATCAGGAGGCCGGCAGCCGTGCCACCAATGTTCACGAAAGCGTACCAAAGATTGAACCCAGCACCACGCGACCGTTTGGAGGTATAGCGCTTATTAGCCGCCTGAGCGACAGTTTGGACCAATGCAATGGCAGGTGCCAGGAGGACAAACAGAATCGAAATGAGAATGCCACGACCGGAAAAGTTGGGCCCTAGAGCCAGCAGACCGATCGACAAGGCGAGCACTACCTTGGTACCCAACGCGAAGTACAGCGATTTCCTTATGCCGATCCGGTCAGCAAGCATGCCCGAGAAGAGCAAGAAGATGGTGACCAACGATCCGAGCGCTGTCATCACATAGCCAGCGTGTACGTCGCTGAGCCCGATGTCCCGTGAGAGGAACAAAGTGGTGACGTTGGTCATCGAGAAATACGCAGCGAAATCGAGAAAGCAGATCGTCAGGATTCCCCAGTACTCGCGCGGGTTGTCCTTCAGTACCTTGAAATCCCGCAGGTACGAAAGGATCAGGTCCATGCCCTGCTTGCGCCTCACCGAAACTGCCATGCGCGACCTCTCCGTGATGGCGTTGCTCCGCGCCATCTGTGCCTGTGCCTGTGCTTCTGCCTCGTGTCGTCTCTGCTCGTTCTCTTGCGTGGCCTAGGCTAGCCCACTCTTTGCGAGCCAGTCGAGGTAATAGTCACTATCCCGGCGTTCCTCGAGCTCTCCTCTCTCGATAGCCTCTTCGAGGGCCCGCTTCAGGTCTCCGATTCTCTTGGAAGGCGGAATACCGAACCTCTCGGAAATGGCAGTTCCGAGCCCGGTAGGTAGTGGCGGAAGCCTGGCGTCTAGCTCATTGATGGCGACAATGCGACCAGCGAGCTCATCGATCCGTTCGAGCAACGCTTCCCTGCGACCCGGCCTCCTGGAGGTGATGTCTGCTCGAGACAGGTCCAGGAGGTCTTCGAGGTACCCGCCGATTTCACGGTCGAAACGTCGAACTGCGCTATCCGTCCAGGTGACGAGATACTGATTGGCACGCAGGTGGTTCAGGATGAGAAACCGGATTCGCTGCCGATACTCGCGCTCGAAATGGAGTCGGCGGGAAATGTGATCGAACATCCGAGCGCCAATCTCGGCGTGACGGTGGAAGTGGACTTTGCCTTCGGGGGTGAACGTCCGCGTCGGGACCTTGCCGATATCGTGGAGCAACGCTGCCCAGCGAACAGCTGGCTTCAATACCGATTGCCCGACGACCTGCTTGGTGTGCGCCCAAACATCCTTGTGCTTTCGTCCTGACTCTTGGGAAAAGCCTACGGTGGCCTCCAGCTCGGGTAGCAGAACGGCCAAGGCGCCAGCTTCGTGGAGCCATTCCAAAGCCAGGTGAACATGCCTGGCGACGAGAATCCGTTCGATCTGCTCGCGCACCACTTCGCCCGGGACTTGAGCAAGAGAGCTCGCTTCGTCGCTGGCAGCTCGGGTCAGTTCCTGAGTCGGGGCACGACCTGTTTCGGCGATAGCAGCAGCACAGGCGAGAATGGCGAGAGGCTGCGAACGCAGCCACGCACGCATCTCTGCCTCGGCGCCGTCGGGTGCGTCAAGGTAATCAGTCATTCCTATCCATGTTTGAGCTCGCCAAACGCGCCTCTCCTAGCGCGCAGGCCAGCTTTGCATGAAAATAATCTTGAGCCCGTCGGAGCTCGACCGGCATCGCATGAAGAAATCACGGAGGCTCAGCTTGAGCGAATCCCGGTGTTGATACCAGTAGTCCAACGCCTTCCGCTTGGTCTGAGCGCGGTCTCTGCCATTGAACTCTATTATCTTGTACTCCCCAAGGGACACCTCTCTTTCGACCCGATCGGCAACCCGATCGGCAACCCGTTCGGCGTCGAGGTTTGGCGCGGCGTCGCCGCAGCAAGCCAGCAAGAGGGAGGCTCACTGGTGACAACGCGCACGCACAGTCGGACAGCGAACACTGAAGGCACCGAGCTACTCGAACCCGGAACGCGGCGACTAAACCTTCGGCGTTCGACCATTTGCATCGCCTTGGGCGCTACCTGCGAAAAGTGTCTCATTCGTCAACATTCCTTCGCGCAAAGCGACTAGTGGCAATACTACGAACCATATCGAACGAGTCAAGCGATATAGCAGAGGGCGGCAGGAATTGGAATCGTGGACTCCGAATCCCAGAAAGGGCTCGCGAGCGACCTTGCAAGCACCGTCCCACCCAGATAGGGTGCCAACCGTGCTACGTGAAGAGCGTCCAATAGGAGTGTTCGACTCTGGTGTGGGAGGGCTCACCGTCGTCCGTTCGCTCAGGAAAGTCCTCCCGGCGGAGGACATAGTCTACCTCGGCGACACCGCCAGGGTTCCCTACGGTTGCAAGAGCGCTGCCACGGTCACTCGTTACTCTCTGGCCTGTGCGGAGTTCCTGGTTAGAAAAGGCATCAAGCTCCTCGTGGTTGCCTGCAATACCGCCTCGGCGTTCGCCCTTCCCGAATTGGCGCGCCGTCTCGAAGTGCCGGTGCTCGGAGCAGTCGAGCCAGGAGCCCGAGCTGCGAGCAGGGCTAGTCGTTCGGGGCGAATCGGAGTGATCGGAACCTTGGGTACGATAGCGTCCAGCGCCTACACGGACGCGCTGAAAAAACTCAGCAATGGTGCCGCCACAGTGACTGGACAGGCGTGTCCTCTCCTGGTTCCTCTGGCCGAAGAAGGCTGGCTCGACGACGACATTGCTGCAGCAATTGCAGTGCGCTACCTCGGAAAGCTGGCAGAGACAGATCCGACGATCGACACTCTCGTCCTCGGCTGTACGCACTATCCGTTGCTAGAGACCGTGCTCACGAGAGCCGCCGAACAGGTGTTCGCGCGACCGGTGGTGCTGGTAGATTCGGCAACAGCCATGGCCGAGGCAGCGCAGGAGATTCTCGCTGCGAGAGGCGAGACACGGAAGCCACGTTCCGCCGCCGGAAAGCTGGAATGCCACGTGACCGATGCCTCTCGCCTCGACAAGCTCGCACCGCTCTTTCTCGGGGAACCGATCGAATCAGTCGCTCTCGTCGATCTGTGACCCGACCGGCTGGCTACGCCTTGGCTGGCTACGCCGCCTTGGTTGGCCACGCCCGGGTGTTCTAGGCGGTCTTCTTCTTGCTCTGAGTTGCCTTGCGCCGCAAAGGGTCGAGAAGAGTATCGACTCTCTTGAGGCGCATCTCCAGCTTCTCCTCGTCAATCGGATAATCGGTGGCAAAGGCAAGCCCGTCTTCGTAGAGAAGCTCGCAAGCCTCTTCGTCGTCGATGTAATGGGAGACTCGCTTGCCTTTGTAGACCAGCCGGTGAAGACCAGCGATCTTCTCGCCGAACCAGCGATAGCTGTCGCCGACGACACTGCGGCAGTTGCCCAGATCGCTATCGAGGGTGGCATAGTACTCGCCGAATCGCTCGCGGAAGGCGGCTGCCCCCTCACCACCGCGGCTGACAATGGCTGCGAGCGCTTCACGCAAGACTATTGCGTCGGCCGCGAATTCGACGAGGTCGGCCGCGCCACCATTGTCGGCGCTGAGTATGTGCAGAATGGCTCCGGCTGCGGTCTCCCGAGCTGGTCGCTCGAGATTGGGCTCGTCTTTCGCTTCGAAGAGTACCTTCAAGTCATGGGGAAGCGATGTTAACCAACGACTAACATTACTGAGGAAGACTCGCTCCTCACTCCCAGGGCGCGGCACGATGGGTCCTTTCTTTCGTACTGAAGCCTCTTCGTACCAGCAAGACCGCAAGTTTTCAAGGGTGCTGGATCCATATGCTAGAATACTTGTTTGTCGTGGCGAAGCTACGCTCGCCCATCCTCGGCTACAACCACAACATCCGTCATGGTGCAAGGATGTTCCATGTCCAAACCGAGGATCTGGGAATACGCAGCCCGCAGATTCACTCCCATCTTTTCCACGAGGGCGTGATCATTGCCACCAAGAAGCTTCGCTACGACGCCGAAGCCGATGCTGACATCGTCAAGTCGCTGATGCAGGCCCAGCACAAGGCGCTGCTACGGGAACTGCGCTCTGGCCAATACGACGACAGGATTGTCCAATACCTTGGGCCGGCCGCTCTCGAAGAGACCGAGGACACGCTCATCGACGTTACGCCGTCGGGAGAACACCTACTCACGTCGGGCGAACGATTGCTACTCGAGGATGCTGCGGCCCATGCAGCCCCTGCCGCGAGGCAAGACGCGCCCAGACACGCATCCGAGTCTGCGCTCGCCAATCAGTCGCCCGCTTTTCCGACTGTCCAGCCTGACGCTCAAGCCGTGTTCGGCGAGATTGGAGAACAGATCGGTTCGACTGCGCCGCTGCAACAGAGCCCCCCGAGTGGCGTTCCAGCGGCCACAGCGACGGTGTTCGACAGTACGGTTCCGACGGCGACTCACGCGCTGGGCGGATCGCAGGAAAACCAACCTGGCATCCGCTCCGAGGCAGGACGAGTGTCCAAGGCAACCGTGCGAGACTCTCTGCCTCCTCTCTTCTCCGAGAAGATCTCCCCATCGACGGGTCTTCAGCGAGGCAGACTTGGCGAGGCGTCGACTCCTTTCGAGCTGACCGACCGCATCGCCACGACAAGCTCGTCGGGAGAACAGACGATCCTCGATATGCCGGTGATAGATCTGGCTTCCCTCGCGGCAGATGTGCCTCGAGAACAACCATGGCCTGCGGATGGGCTGCCGCTGGCTGCCGCTCCAGTCACGTTCGCCAAGCCTGCGCCAAGTCATGCCGAGCCACCGGACCCGAATCGAGCCCCTGCTCGCGAGGGAGCAGCCGTCTTTTCTCGTCCTGCTGCCGCTCCGCCCGACAACTCACCACCACCGCTCGGCACGCGGTGGGTTGCCCGTCCGGACAGACGGGAGCGACCGTTTGCCCATAGCGGCGGTTTCCCCGTGGTGAACCCGCCAGATACGAGTGAGGGCCAACCCAAGACAAGTAGCCATAGTCAATCGCCGAGCCAACCGGCGCAAGTGCCTCAGCCGGTGAAGCCGGTGCAGCCTGCACAAGCAGCGACACCAACTCGTCCTTCGGGACGGTTCCGTGCTCCGTCCGACACTCTGATCATCGAACCGGCATCGAGAAAACGCAGCTCGACGCCACCTCTAGGCAACAAGGTACCAGCGGAATCCCAGGGGAGACAGGCCCAACCCCCAGGATGGCCGTCCAACAACCGAACCTACATTCCACTCGACAATCGCCCTGCCTATCCGAATACTCCGAGTACTCCGAATGCCGTGAACCCGAATTCTCCAGGCGCTCCGAATGCTCCGAACGCTCCCATTGCTGCGAATGCTGCTCCGAATGCTGGCCTCAATGCGGAACGGTTCAAGCCGCAGCATCAACCGAGCTCGTTCGCCATTCCGCCTGGACAGCAGAGCGCTGCCGGCCTGCCGATAGATCATCGCAGCCTTGCGGTGGATCATCGACAATCCGCGCTCGGCGGAAGGACTCTGACGCCCTGGACACCCGCGCCAGCTCAGTCGCCGAATGCCAGCAGCGACGCTGCTCCGCCGCCGCGGCACCCTCCAGAACAACCCAGACCGCAGCAGCAACCTCAACAGCGACCTCAACAGCAACCTCAACAGCGACCGCAGCAGCAACCTCAACAGCGCGGGGCTGCGGACAGCGGCCATCTTCATTCGCATCCCAACCATGGCGAAAGAGTAATTGTCGCCAGACCAGCCATCATGGTCGGAGCGCCGTCCACTCCTGCCGCTCCCGATCGAGAGCGAGCGAAAACGTCGGCAGCAACGCCTCACCACCCAGGTGGCGCAACTCCTGCTCGACCTCCTACCACTGCAAATGCGGCTGCGCGAGAAAAACCAGCCAAGCTCGACTCCGAGCACTTCGCTCCACCGCAGAGCATCTTCGGCCAAGACCTCATCTCCGAGAAGAGCCTTGACGAAGTGATCATGGCCTACTTGAGCGACGACGCAAAAGAGAAGTAGCTCCCCCCCTGGTGCAGGTGACTCCACCGACGGGCAGAAACACCTCCTCTGGTCATTGCCTGCTATGGAATAGATAGACGACGAGCAGCACGTCGAGGACACCGCCGATCGCCGCCTTGACTGCCAAGGGAAGAGGCTGGGGAGAAATCCAGCCTTCGACCAATCCGGCCACTGCCAGCAAGGCAGCGCTGCCCAAGACGAGGGGAAGGGATTCCCGGGCGGCGACGCGCAGTGAATCCATTCGTCGCCGCCAGCCGGGACGCAGGAGGCCGTCTGCGATGGCAAGGCCACCAGCGGCGGCGATCACGATGGCGGCAAGCTCGATGCCGCCGTGTGGCAGCACGAACGAGAGCAGTACGCGGGGCGAGCCAACGAGACCGACGACAGCAATAGTTCCGCCGAGAATCACACCGTTGAACAAGAGCAGGAGAACTGTCCCGACGCCGAAGGTGGCACCGAGCGCGTAGGCATTGAAGGCGACTCGGGCGTTGTTGGTGAAATAGAAGACGCCGTAGGCTGGATGTCCTTCTCTCGTCGATGCGCCTGACTGAAACGACTCTTCGGCGTTCTCCTGGAGACCGCCCGGCAATAGGACTGCGGCGCTGGCCGGGTTGCGAGCGACTTCGAGATAGCCCCACAAGCTACCGACGAGAAGAAGCAGAGCGGCGATCGCCACCAGGCGCCGATAGCGACGGACCGCAGCGGGGAATGCCCGAACGAGGTCGACGATGGCGCTGCCAATGCGCAGGGGCGCTGGTGCGTAGAGCATGGCGTGCGCTCGGATCACGAGGTACTCGAGCGTGCCCCGCTGAGCTGCTGGCGTTCCGCGGGCCCTCGCTTCTGCGAGCTCGGCGACGGCAAGTCGATAGAGCTTGGGCAGCGCCAGGAGCTCTTCGCGGGACAATGCCTTGGCGGAACGATGCCCGATCTGCGATAGCAGATCCGCAAGCTGGCTGGATGCGCTCACGAGCGCAATAGCTCCTCGAGAAATACCTCTGGCATGACTGGAGCAGGCTTCCCCTGTTTGGCGGCCAATCGTCTCGCCAGCTCGTGCGCCAGTCGGTCACGGGCAGCGCCCTCGAGCTGCATGCGTCGACTCAAGAACTGCACGACTAGCTCCCTTTCTTCGGCGGTGATCGATCCACTCGAGCCACTCGAGGCCAGCGGCCGCAAATCGACCACGACGTCCTCGAGCTTTCGTTCCTTGATAACCGCAGTGCCAGCGGCGTAGTCGCCCACGCGCTTGCCGTGCCCGCCGAAGAACAGGACCAGCATTCCTGCCAGATAGAAGCCAGGGAGGAAGTCCACCACCCGCAGCAGATTGCGCACCAGCGCCGAAGTCGCGTCGAGCGGATAGCCGCCGTCGCGCACAACTCTGATGCCAAGCGCACGCTTGCCAGGCGATTGTCCAGCCCAGGTCATCTCGAAGAGCACGAAATAGCCGAAGTTCACCGCGAAGGTGACAGCGCTGATGACGACGACGAACATCAGGCTGATCCCGGGCTCCCCGCTTTCCGCGTCCGTCTGGACCAGCCCTCCCAATTCGAGCTCGAACACGGCTACAGCCGCAACAGCCGCAACCACTATCGGAATGGCTTGAATGAGTATGTCAACGATATAGGCGAGAGCCCTGCTACCGATGCCGGCGAGCGGCAAATCAACGGCGATCTGCTCCGGCGTCTCGATCGTGGAGACTTCGTGGAGTGGAGTTGGCTCGGGAAGCATTTTGGCTATTGGACCCTAGCATACTCTCCGGGCAGCATGCTACGCTGGCGTCCGGCAATCGAGGTGCAGGCAAGCAGGCATTCCGGGCAAGCAGCAGGCAAGGCCAACCTAGTAGGGGGGAAGATGAGATGAGCTACCAGATCCGCGCTCTCACAATCAGCGAAATCATCGACGGCGCCTTCAAGCTCTACCGGGACAACTTCGGGGTTTTCCTGGGAACGGCGGCACTGACGGGATTGCCTGCAGTGATCGCCGCTTCGTGTTTCGGCCTCTATGATCCGACTCAGTTTGCCGCTGCTGGCGCCTCCGATGACCTCATGGTCGGCCGCGCCATAGGCATATTGGTGGGCCTGCCCATTTGGGGCTGCGTGTACATTATCCAGCAAGCTTCTCTGACCAGCGCGATTGCCGACGCCTATCTCGGGCGACCCGTTTCCCTTGCAGGTGCCTTTCGGCGAATCCCACCGCTTTTAGGCTCCTTGTTAGGCGCTTTCATTCTCTACTTTCTCGGTGTTGGCATCGGACTATTGCTGTTGGTAATCCCCGGAATAATCCTGTGCTTCCGCTGGTTCTTCATCACTCAAGCGATTGTAGTCGACGGCAAGACCGCTGCTCAATCACTGTCACGCTCGGCTGTGCTCACCAACGGACGGAAAGGCCGGCTATTCGCCCTGATGTTTCTGCTTGGCCTTATTCAGAGCGCGGTTTCCTGGGGCTTCCAAGCGCTGGTCCCGGCATCGATCGAGAGCATACCCATCATGGGCGCAATCATTCTGAACCTACCGACGATCGTTCTCACTCCTCTGGTGCCGGCAGTGACGACTCTCGCCTACTTCGACGCCCGGGTTCGCAGCGAAGGATTCGATCTGGAAATCCTGGCCAATGGAATCGGGTCGCCGACGCCGGTGGTTTCAGCTTCGACGTAGATGCAACCACAGCTCTCCGACGCCGAGGTAGCAGATCGCCTGCGACATATTCTGGCGTCGGAGGAGTTTCAACCGAGCTCTCGCGACCGCCTTTTCGATTGGATCGCGGAGAAGCTGGGGGCTTTCCGTCTCTGGCTGGACGGACTTGGCTCGATCGAGCTCGCCATTGTCGTATTGGTCTGCCTGGGGTTGCTTGCTGCCATCGCGACTCACGCCTGGTTCGTGCTCCGCGAGCTCATGACCAAGACCTCCGCGAATAGCCATCGCCAAGACGGCACCAGTGCCGAAGACGGGAAAGACCAGCTCTCGCCGGATGCGTGCCTCGGCCAGGCATGCCGACATGCCGAATCAGGCAGGCTCCGCGATGCGGCCAGAATCCTGCAGCAGGCACTCCTTCTCCTGCTGTGCCGGAATCGCGGAGTGACGTGGCGACCGGCTGTTTCCGACTGGGAATGGATGAGAATCCTGCGTGCTCCGTCGCCGGCGCTCGAGCTGACGCGCGCCAATCAGCGCCTCGCCTTCGGTCCCGAGCCCCCCGCGCGCAGTGCCTTCGACGAATGCTTGCACCACCTGAGGGAGATCGAACGCGACAGCCCGAAGGACCGCAAATGAGCGGCAGACCTGCAGAGACGGAGACGGGTGCGGGTGCGGGTGCGGGCGTCAGCGCGGGCGCGGGCACTGTCGCCGGCGGCCCTCGGCCCTCTCGCACCGCCGGGCTTACCGGCAAGCTCCTTCCCATCCTTGTCGGTGCGCTGCTCCTGGCATTTGCCCTGGTACCAAGCGCCCCCGAAGACGATACCGGATCCAGCCCGACCACGTTCTCTCCCGGTCCGCACGGATGCAAGGCTCTCTACCTCCTCATGCAAGAGCTGGGGCTCGACGCCCGCCGGCTCCAGCAAGCAGACGAATACGACTACCTTGGTGACGACGAAATCCTGTGGATACTCCCCGCCGCCGCCACGCTGAGTCGTCTCGAACGCCAGAACCTTGTCGAATTCGTCGACGCCGGCGGCACCGTCGTCGCGCCTGCCGAGGCGACGGCATTGCTGATGGAAGAAGCTGGGCTCGGCCAGCCAGAGCTTCGCCGAGAGCCATCCTCGGTGCGAGCCTCGTGGGACACTGCCCTCGAAGTCGATACCCCCCCGGAATCCCTGGACGGCGTCCCACCTCCGGATCGAGTATTCGCCTCCGCTGATCACGACGTCCCGATCGTGGCAGCCTGGTACGTTGGTGACGGCCAGATTGTGTTGCTAGGGATCGCAGGAATTGCCGAGAACAATCAGATCGGAAAGGCGCAGAACGGCGCCTTCCTGGTGCGCCTGGCGAGCGAGCTAGGCTCTAGCCATGTCTTC
>JAZDLZ010000342.1:0-5881 GCA_043801535.1 Pseudomonadota bacterium | reverse complement strand
TGGGCGAGGCTTTGACCACCACGCGGTCATCTTTGATCACGACCGAAAACTCCACGCTCTTGGCACTGTGGCGTTCCATTATCGCGGGCGCCTGCTTGGCGATTGTCTGGACTATGTGCTCGAAGCGAACATTGCTCGTGTCTTCGCCGAGAAGCTTCTTCGCCTGAACGTAGCGCCGGAATAGCTCTTGCGCCGAAGCCTCGTCGACGCCTCCAGGCAATACTACCGGGGTCTTCGGTCTGCCAGCCTGTGCCCCTGCCCGTTCCCTGGTTTCCTGCTGCTGCTGAGCCGTGCCTGCACCACCACTCGCCACTGCCGCGGCAATGGAAGGAGGCTGGTTTCTCGTCGACGTGGCGGACACGGGACGTATTCCGGCTGTCGACCCCAGGACACCCTTGGCGGGCAACGACGGTTCGTGCGTCGCCGGCGTGCTTCCGGGTTTGCCAATCCTCGCCGCGGAATCGCGCTGGCGACTCTCGGCAGAGGCACCAAGCCCGCCGCTCACTGCCAATGGCACCTTCTCGTTTGTGCTTCCCGGCGCCGGTGCTCCCTCCAGTCCGCCAGCCACTCTGCTCGCTGGTCTACTACTGGCCGACAACCCACTCGCATGACCAGGTGTAGGCCGGGGAGGCGCGCCGTTGTGACCGTTGTGACCGTTGTGATCCGGGCCAGCACCAGTGTCGGCAGCGCGAGCTACCGGACCGGCATCGCCAGGGTCGCCGTAGAAGAGTGGATTCGCTCGTGGACCAGACGTCATGAGATCGAACAGCTGATCGAACTCCTCGTCAAACTTGGGAGCAGCGGAAAAGAAACGACTCGGGCCCTGGTCGTTTTCCCGCTGTTTCGGGGAGACGGCTGCTGCCTCGCTGGTGCCGGTTGCTGCGTTCACCGTTGAGGACGACGCAGAGCATGATGCCGCCGCCGACGACGACGACGACGACAACGACGACGCCGCTTCGCCGCCGCCGCTGCCGCTGCCGCTGCGATCAGCATCTGCTCCAACGCCGGACCGTGCCTTGGTCGCAAGTCGTGCTCGCTCGCGGAGGATCCGTTCGCGCATCCGCGCAGGCATCTTGCGCAACACCTCCTCTGGCACGTCCAGTCCCTTTCTGGCAGCGTCGCGGCCAGCCTTGGCGATACTGCGAACGTAGGTACCGTTCTCGATGGCACGAAGCGTTCGGTTCCAGTAGGTCAGGTACACGCCCCACTTCTGATTCAGCGAGTTGAAGCGATAGCGCAAGGCAGTATTGCGAATGTTGAGTTGCGCAAGCTCGGTCATCTTGCGGACTACTTCCTTGCGAGCGGTCTGCGGCTCGACCTTGGCAATCCCCATGAAATACTGCTCGTACAGCGTTCGCAGGCGCTCGACCTTGTGCTCGAGGTCCTCGATCAATTCCTCGATATTCAGAGGCTCGTCAGTCCGTCGACCGCCCGTATCTATCACTGTGAGAACTGTAGCGCAGTGCGGCTCTGGCGACAACCTGACGGCATTGACCCCAAACCTGACACTTCGGGAGACTGCCGGCAGCCCTTGAATTGACCGATTCACGCCCCCACTCACCAACTAGGCAGAAACATGCAACTCTCTCGCAGGGCCATCTTGGGGTTTGCGCTCCTCGGTTTTGGCTGCTCGCATCGGATGGGCAGCAACGACCTTCAACACGGCCAAGGCCGGCAGGCTCAAGCCTTGACAACGCCGGCGCAGCGACGAGCCGGTACCAGTCCGGCTCTTGTTGGAGAGGACCAGGCCCTCCTCGGATGGCTGATTGTGGGAAGCATCGACCGGAGCTTGCAGTCAATCATCGACTATGCCAGGCAGCAAGACGAGCCACCAGTCAGCCTGGACCAGATCAAAAAGATTGTGGCCAAGAGGCTTGGCTATGGCGAAGCCATCGTCGAAGCAGTCGACGGCTCGAAGCCGATCGCCGTGGCATTTCTCGATCCCCGACAATACCAACGTTTTCCGGTGCTGATGGGTATTCCCCTGCGATCGCCACCCGCATTCCTCGCCGCTCTCGAGCGAACGCACGCTCGCGCTCCCATGCTAGCCAGTGGGATCCAGTCATTCGAGGGACCAATAGCAGGCAGGTTCTACGTCTCGTTCTCACCTGCGCCTCGAGCGACGCCGAAGACCGGGCATGTCCCCACCATGGCATTCATTGCGCCGGAGCAGCAACTCCTCGACGTTGCACCGATCGTGCTCGCGCCGCTCATGTCGAAGTCCGCTCCCACCTTGGTCGCCCATCTGTCGCTGACCGGAATGCGGCAATCGCGGATGAGCTCTCTCGAATCGTTCACCTCCGAGCTTCGGTCACTGGCAACCAGCAACGATCTCCGCTCTCGTCAGTCAACACGGGTGTTGTCTCGTGTTGGCGAGAACCTCGTCCACGCCTCCACGCTCGAGCTGCAAGCGGTCGTTGCGCGGTCCGGGCTCCGTGTTCGAGTGAGCTTGGAAGGACCATCCCCGCGGTGGATCAGCTACGTCGGAGAACTGCAGACCGGTCCGTGCTGGGCCGCAGAAATCGTGCCGGCAGACTCCATGCTCGTCTACTCGACTCACCTGAGCGCGGATGGGCTTCGCCGAGAAGCAGAGAACATGGTGAGCTTTCTCGCTTCGCTGGGCCACGGATCCACGGCCGCCAGACCAGCGCTCGAAAAGACCTGGATGAACGCCATCACTGCTCTCCACCATCTGCTCAAAAGTGACGCTATCTATGCTGTCTGGCCAGCCAGTCCGACAGGTATTGGCGTCGGAGGGGCGTACCGTACCAGCGGCGGAACCGAGCCTCGTTCACGCATGCTGGAGGCATACAAGTCTCTCGAGTCGGTGCTCGGCATGGCAGCGGCACACCAGCTCGGCCTCGACCCAAGTGTATTCCGCTTCCAGGCGAGCATTCGTGCTGGAGAGAATCTCGGGGGAGCAACAGTCGATCTTCTGGAGCTCGATCCGCAATGGCCCGCCGACTCTGCTGCTGAACGATCGCTATTCGAGTGGCTGTTTGGCAAGCATCTCACCCTGGCCTTTGCTTTCGTCGGCGAACATGCCCTCTATGCCAGCGGACAGGATTGGCGACCGCGCCTCTCGACGATGATTGCGACCATCCAACGGAACCAGGGTGACCGTCGCGACCTTGCCGAGCATCGCTCGATACTCAACGAATCGGCTTTCGTGCGTGCCGAAGCCATGAACCGCTACGGCCGAGTCTCCTTTGCCTACGTGCGCACTGCTCTGCTCGCTCGATTCGTGACTGACGTCCTCGAGAGCCGCACCACCCTCAGTCCCGGACAGTGGGCAATGCTGCGACCATTCGTCGTTCCCGAGGCCGAGCACGCCACTCTGGTAACTATGACCAACGTCGAGCAGCGCAATGGCAGCGCCACCTACCGCATCACTCTGGCAGTGCCATTGATGACCATGGCCGAGCTTGGTCATCTGGGCGAAGCAATGCTTCGAGTTGGAGTGTCCCCGATAATCGGTCCACCCTTGATTCCGCCCCTCCCAACCCCTCCAGCCAGCATCACTCCACCGCCACGGCCAGCCGACCCCGACCGTTCCAAACATCCTCCTACTCCGGCGAGCACTGCAAGACGGTAGCCGTATCACCGTCAGTTCTTGCTAGAATTCGCCTTGCATGTCGGTGCTCTACTTTCTGCTGCTCGTGGGTGCACTGGTGTTGGTTCACGAGCTCGGGCACTTTGTTGCCGCCAAGGCGGTCGGCATCAAAGTACTGAGACTGTCGCTTGGCTTTGGTCCACCAGTACTGCGACTGCAAGGCAAGGAGACGGTGTACCAGATCGGAGCCATTCCCCTCGGCGGATTCGTGCGTCTCTACGGTGACGAGCCCTCTGATGTCGTCGCCGACGGAGACCGCCATCGTTCCTTCGCCTTCAAGCCAGTATGGCAGCGACTCGTGGTGGTGTTTGCTGGACCGGTCTTCAATCTGCTCTGCCCGTTCGCAATCTACTTCGCAATCTATGCCGGGGAAACCGAGCTGCCGGCGGCAGTTATCGGTGATGTCTTGCCAGGAGGACCGGCGGCGCAAGCCGAGCTCCAGGCGGGAGACAGAGTGCTGGAGATCAACGGCAGGCGAGTCAGGCATTGGGAGGGCATCGAACGTATCGTCGCCAGGAGTGCTGCCAAGCCACTCCTTTTTCGCATCCGGCGGGGCTCGAACGAACACTCAGCCTATGTGACCCCACGCCGACAAATCCTTCACACCAGAGAAGGTCTGCAGGCTTGGCAAGGACAGATTGGCATCACCCAGGCACCGTTCATGGCGCAAATCGGCGTCCTCGACAAGGCTTCGCCAGCAGCCGTCGCCGGCCTGCGCACCGGCGACGTGATCACGAGCATCGACGGGAAGACGACGCCAACCTTTGCCGAAGTGGAGCGACTGCTAAGGCCGACCAACCGGGCCAGCCTGGCGCTGTTGCGACCCACCCGGATCTCCTTGGGCGCCGCAGAAATCGAGGTCATGGAGCCTGCGTTGGTAGACCTAGTGCCCGACATCTCGGTCGGTCCTGAGCGACGTCGCCGCGCGATTACCGGAATTCACTCAGCGGAGTTCTTCGTGGCACGAGTCGAGCCAGGCACTCCAGCGGAGAAGGCAGGCATGAGGGAGGGCGACCTCATCGAATCGCTCGAAGGTGTACCAGTGACTCACTGGGTCACCTTCGATCAGACGCTCCAAGCCAACCCAGACCATCCTTTCAGAATCGGCTGGCTTCGAGCTCGGCCAGAAGGTGGGATCGAGCGCCACGAGGCTGCCATACAGCAGGAGCATCACCGGGTCGTCGACGAATACGGGCACGAGTACGACGCGCTGGTCTTTGGCGCCGTGAACGACTATCGCACGGGACCGATCGTGCTTGCCCCGATCGACGGACGAATCGCCTACGCTGCCTCGCACGCCTTCGAACGAACCGGCGCCACGATCGTCGAGATGATTCGGGGAGTCGGCCTACTCGTGACCGGCAGAATACCCGGCGAGGTGGGCGGACCAATCATGATGTATCGGATGGCCTCCGTCTCTGGCGCACAGGGCTGGATCCCGTTCATGTTGGTCATCGCTCTCGTCAGCACCAACCTGGGGTTGATCAATCTTCTTCCCATTCCAATGCTCGACGGCGGCTATCTGCTCCTCGCCGTCCTCGAAGGAACGCGCAGACGGCGAGTGTCGTCCCGCATCCGCAGCGCTGCCGTCGTCGCTGGGTTGGCAGTGCTCGTATCGCTGACCATACTTGCAGTGAAGAATGATATCGTTCGCTATTTCTTGGACCGAACAGTCACTGCGTGGTGAATGGCCGGAACGAATGAATGAAAAGACCGACAGGAACGACGCTGGCAGGAGCGGGAAAACACCGACCCTCTTGGCGCTTGACACCTCGACCCTGCTTGCATCGGTAGCCGTCACTCGTGGAGACGAGACTCTGTCAGAGTGCGAATCCCGAGTGTCCACCCACTCCGAGAGACTGCTGCCGCTGATCGACGACGCAATCGCCAAGGCTGGCGTTTCTCTCGAACAGATCGACGCCCTCGTCTGTGGCGCTGGCCCAGGATCCTTCACCGGACTACGCATCGGCTATGCCACTGCCAAAGGACTGTGCTTTGCGCTTGGCAAGCCACTTGCGACCGTCTCCTCGCTCCAGGCAGTGGCAGCCCGAGCCTGCGCTCTTGCAGGAGGGAAAACTACACTCGTTCTTGCCATTCTGGACGCCAGAAAAAAGGAAGTGTATGCCGGCATCTACCGCTGGCACGAAAGACTACCTGAGCTTGTCACTCCCGAAGTAGTCCTGCCTCCGGCCAGTCTGCCCGCGCTGGTTGCCAGAGCCAAGAGCGCTGTTGCTTCCGCCGCCGCCGCTACCGCCGCCGCTACCGGCG
>JAZDLZ010000321.1:0-4157 GCA_043801535.1 Pseudomonadota bacterium | reverse complement strand
CAGCAGGCCGACTGTGCCTCAACGGATCCCTCGATCTATCCCGGCGCCGCTGAGGGGTGCGACGGTCTCGACAATGACTGCGACGGCCGCACCGACGAGACTTGTTCACGAAAGGTCTCCACCTACTCCTACGACGAGTTCAATCGACTACTGTCCGTTGCGGATTCGACCGGGACTACATCCTTCGAATACGACGCGAATGGCAACCGGACGCGAAAACAGGCGCCGGGAGGGTCTACCGAGTACATCTGGGACAAGGACAACAGGCTTGTCGAGCTCAGACTCCCGATCGGCATCATCAACCACATGGCCTACGATTCGAGCGGACTTCGGGTCAGACTGGAGGATAGCAGCGGCGAGCACAACATGCTCCTTGATGGTATCGAAGAGATTGCGGAGTACACTGCTCTTGGCGCTCGTTCGTCCTATGTCCACGACCCGGGCGTGACGGACGGCTTGCTCGCGATGGCGAGTGACTTCGGCGGGCAATACTTCCACCAAGACGCGCTCGGCTCGATAGTTGGTGTCTCCGATGGCGGCGGGCTGTCAACAAGGCGGGCGCGATACGACGTGTTTGGCACTCAGGCTGAGGCGGAAGGCGACCAGAGTGTGCCCTGGCGCTTCTCTGGCCGCCGGTGGGATCCTGATAGTACTGGAGAGGGTCTGGGTTACTTCAGGGCTCGCTACTACGATGCCTCGGTCGGCCTGTTCCTGTCCCGGGATCCCGTGGCGCGCTTCGATGTCTCGCAGTGGTCGTACGCTCTCCAATCTCCTGTCAATGCTGTTGATCCGACGGGAGAAGTACCGACGTTCTGGGGTGTTGCAGCGTTGGTGTCAGTGCTGATGGCGCTGTTTGCCGGCTGCGGCGAGAAGGAAATCAACGATCCGGATTTCTATGCGAAAGCCACTGCTAGGGAAATGATTGAGTTTCTTGGTTTTCTTATCTTTCCACCGTTGAATCTTGGAAAGAAGGTTGAAGCACGACGCGATTTTGCGCGCGATCCTAGAATCACGGGCATTGGCGGCGGAATGCACCAGAATCTGACCAAGTTCACCAGCCCGGTGTTTACACATGCAATCTGGATCGACGTAGAAGCATGGGATCGCTGCGCTAGGAACCATGACTGCGATTTGATGGAGGATACTATCGTCAGAGAATGGCCTCACGTGGTTCTTGATGAGCTACACATTAAATATGGTGGAAAGAAATACTATGATACCGATCGCGAAGTCCAGGATATGTCCGAGTTCCTGGAAATGATGGTGTTCGGCGGAATTAGCTGCGAGAGGGATCGCACCCACGGCGGTCATGGTACGACGGGAACGATAGACCAGGCGTATTGTCTGAACCTGCCACCGCCACCGCCACCACGACCGGCAGAGTAGCGTTGCTCAGGGGACGTTCCGAAATGGCAAGGACAACTGTTCAGATCAGAGTCGATACTCCTTTGCCAGTGTTTCAGGCCTACGGCACTGAGGAGGCAGTAGTGTTCCTCGACGAGCCACCAAGGGAAGCCATGTACGTCTCGATATGGGGGTGTCTGATTCTTCTCGTGCTTGCGACGACTGGATGCCGTCGCTGCAACTCTGAGCTGGTGCAGGCATGGAAGGTGAACGAGCCACGCTGCCGTGACCTCCCGTCCGCTTGCGGGCCAACCCAAGATCAAGACTGCTGCGACGCGCCGCTGGTGCCAGGAGGATGGTTTGATAAGGGGCCCGGTCCGGTCTACATACGCACTGAGTGCCCGGCATTTGTGAGCGACTTCCGACTCGATCGCTATGAGGTAACTGTTGGGCGTTTTCGGCGATTTGTGGAGGCGGGAGTAGGAACGCAGGAAAACCCGCCTCCAGCGTGCGCCGGTGCTCACCCTCGCATCGCGGGCAGTGGCTGGGATCCGTCATGGAACAGACACCTGCCGGCGAACAAGAAAGAGTTGATTGCCGCTCTCAACTGTCAGCGGAGTACCTACGGGATCGATGGCCCGACGTGGACAGATGCTCTTGGCCCGAACGAAAGCCTACCGATCAATTGCCTCGACTGGTACCTGCTTTTCGCATTCTGCGCCTGGGACGGTGGCCGGCTCCCGACGGCCACGGAGTGGCAGTATGCCGCCGTTGGTGGAAGCGAACAGCGTAGATACCCTTGGGGGAACAATGCCCCTGATTCGACCTACGCGAACTACGATCCAGTTCATGAAGTTGGCCATAGCTGTGAGCGGCAATGCAATGTTGCGCCTGTGGGCTCCAGATCGCCAAAGGGCGATGGCAAATGGGGAAACGCTGATCTGTCGGGCAACATTGCGGAGTGGACGTTGGACTGGTGCACAGACAGGCTTGGCTCGGTGCCGTGTCTGGATTGCGCCCAGATGAAGGAATCTGGATGTACTTCCTTTGAGCCGGACAGAGCAGAGCGTGTCATTCGCGGCGGTGTCTTCAGCGACCATTCATACAACATCTCCTCGCTCTTCTTTTTCGGCGTGATTCCATCCGATCGCGCCATAGGGCTCGGCGGTAGATGCGCTCGAGAACCATAGCTATGCTTGTGCTTCGCCAAGACCCCAATGGACTGGATTCGCCGACTTAACCGGCCAATTCGCCACCTCTGGCAGCCTTTGGCGAGAATTGGTCCGGTTAAGTCCCCGTTAACCGGCCAATTTTCGAGGTTAACCGGCCATTCATCAGACGCATTCGGAGACGAAATTGGCCGATTAACGGTCACTGTAGAAATAGTCCTCGGCTTTTCTGTCGTCGATGGCCCCGCCTGCCAGGAGGTGTGGTGCGATCATCGGGGGGTAATGGGCAGACTGATGGCTCATGCGCGTTCTCTGGTTGGCAGCCAGACATCATTTCCTCGCTTTCTGGCTAGGAGGATTCCAGGATGAGAGCAATATCAATGCTCTTGCTCGTGGTGCTTCTCGCTGCGTGTGGCAACAGGGGCCTTGGCAATGGCATGGTTAGCGGCCGACCAGACACCGGGGGAGCGATTGATGCTCCTCTGGAAGATGTTGGCTCACCCGACGGTCGAACGTTGTCCGATGCCATTTCGTGCGGCGTCTGCAATCACGAGTGCGTCGAGGTCGGGGTCGCATGCAACGGCAGCGCCAGGGAAGTATGTACCGCGGACAGTAATGGGTGCCGTGCGCTGACCTCGGAAAACTGCACCAACGGTTGCCTCAGTGGCGAATGCTTGGGACTGCGGGTAGCCGCCCCAGTGATGACCAGCCCTGGGCCGTGCGATGTCCTGACCACGACCGACTCGGCAGTGCTCGAATTCACTGTTGCCGACCTTGCCGGAATCGACCACTTTACCTTCGACGTGAAGCAGGTGGCTGGCTGCCACGAGGAGTCTGCCGAGGATAGCCTTGCTGGCTATCCGACCAACGGCATCGCTGAGACACAAAAGCAGTACACCCTAAGAACCCTCTCGCCTGGCAAGTGGTACAAGTACAGTGTCGAGTCTACTGCCAGTGCGGGCTATCTGTCGAACAAGGTAGTAGGGTGGTTCAGGACTCGGGAACCTACTACGATAGTGGCGCTGTCTCCGTCGTGCGCGGTAGTAGGGACCGAGACGACGTTCACGGTGGTTGGGACCGAGCTGCCGGGCACCCTTCGGCTCCGCATTCCCAATTGCACGGTCTCGACGTCTACCGCTGGCAGCGCAACGAGTCGTTCGCTGAGCTGTGCGCCCCTGGCTGTTGGTACGGTCACCGCAGAGGTGAAGGACCGGGCAAGAGGAAACGTGCTCAAGACGTTCAGGGTTGGATTGAGCGAGGACTGCCTCAGTTGCGCTGGCCTCGCTGCGACCTGTGGTCCGACCAAGACCGAGGACTGCTGCGAGACACTCTTTGTTCCCGGTGGCACCTTCAACCGCAGCAACGATCCTGCCTACCCGGCAACGGTGAGCGATTTCCGGCTCGACCGCCACGAGATTACAGTTGGGCGATTCCGCCAGTTTGTCGAGGCGGGCATGGGAACCCAGGCGAGACCACCGGCGGCAGGTGCGGGTGCACATCCGCTCATTCCTGGCAGTGGCTGGGACGCGTCATGGAACGTGAGTCTTCCGGCCGACACCGCGGCGCTCAAGACCGCAGTGAAATGCGTCTCGACCTTTCGAACCTGGACCGACACCGCCGGCGCGAACGAGAGCTTGCCGATGA
>JAZDLZ010000297.1:0-5525 GCA_043801535.1 Pseudomonadota bacterium | reverse complement strand
TCGCTTCCCCCGAGGTCGGGGTCGAATCCGCCGATCGGAAAATCGTCCGACGGAAAATCATCCGACCGGGTGTAGCCGGTGACGTACGCGTTGCCGGCACTGTCAACTGCGACACCGAAGGCCTTGTCCTCGCCTGTCCCGCCGAGAAACGAGGACCAACTGATGACAGGATCCACTACCAGCGCGAGGGTCGGATCGTGTGCTCCGATCTCGAATCCGTACTCCCATTCGACGCCCTTTTCTCCGGCGACCCTGCGCAGCCCGGCATAGCGCACGTCCACCTCTCGTCTTCCCGAAGCCGAAGCCGAAGCCGAAGCCGAGGCCGAGGCGGTTTCCTGATAGCAGGCAAGCCCTTCTTCGCGAATCGTCCCGACTCCGGTCTCGATTTCCAGGACCTTCCCGTCCCTGTCGATTCGTACGGCCAGCGCCCCTCGATAACGCATCCGCAGCTCGTCAATCCTCGCGCCCGGCTCTGCCACGAAGCGGTACTCGACCCCGTGGCGTCGCGACTCGATTGCCATGTCGATTCCCGGGAACACCCGTCGATACGCCATTTGCGAATAGGCGAGACGCCCTCTTTGCCACTGCTTTTCTGGGCCTACCAAGTAGCTCAGCTTGCCCGGCAGAGCGCCTTCTGGCTGCGGATCGACCGACTCCGCACCGGCGAGGTTCCAATGGAGCCCCCAGCCACCGGCAGCATGCATCTCCCGCTCGTCTGTATTGTCGTCTGGCTTGTCGTCTATTTTGTCGTCTGGCCGCCGGTGTCCACGGGGCGAAACCAGGGCAATCGCCAATCCTGACTCGACGAAAAGCGCCGCTACGTTGCCGTCTCGCAAGACATAGCGTCCGGCTGAGCCAGGGCTCGACGCTGCCACGATTCTCGCTGCTGCGCCGCTAGCCGCCAGCGACGCAATCTCGCCCTGCTCGACGAGCCAATCGCCGGAGACATCGGCAGGCGCTGGCGCTGCTGGCGGAAGCGGAGGCGGCGCAGCGAGCCCGCGTCCTGACTGCTCGGCTCGATGGACGAGCCCATCTTTCGCCATGGCGGCCGGCGCCAACGCCGGCGCCGCCGGAGATGCTGGCCAGGATGACCTGCTAGGCTGGCCACGACGGGTTGTCCCGGTTGGCAGAACAAGAACCAGAGCCGAAAGAGCAAGCAGCGCTGCAAGCACGGCTAGCTTTGGCACCGCTTTCAGCCGCTTTCCGATGGCTGCCCTCATCAATCCCAGCCCGGTGCGCCGAGTTATCAACGGAACAACACCTGGAAACGGCAGGCCCTCGGTTGCGGGTGCTTCTCTGGCGATTCTGGCGTCTCGGCGGTTCATTCCTATCCTAGTCTGTGCCAAGGTCACATGGTGAGGGAGCCGAGGCTACAGCGCGATCGCGATGGCGAACAACCCGCTGACAGCACCGGCCTGAATGGTTCTGCCGCCCGGACCGGCAACATCCGACGGCCGAATCGCAAAGTAGGAGCCGTGCACGTCGGCAAGAAGTGCCAACCGCTCGCTGACGTTCCAACGCACCCCGACGGCGCCGAGCACGCCGATGGTGGTACGGTCGTCGGTGAAGAGCACTGGCACGCCAATGGCTACGGTCGGACGGAACGAGCCCGGCAACACCTCGTACACCCATCTCACGTCGAATCCCAGCTTGGGATACCGAGGACGCCAGAGCAAAGTCGACACGATCTCACACCTGGAGAGAACACGCACCGAAGCTCCCATTGCGGAAGTCGGCCAGTCGCCAAGGCCATTGCTTCGCAATCCTATCGTGCCGGCAAACCGTCTTTCCCTGCCGGGCACGGCTCGAGAAGCGACTGTCGCTTCGGCACCGGGACTACCTTCGGTGCTCGCAGGCTCTGCCTGACTCGAGCCTGATTCCGAGGAGTGGAGCGTGACTCCGGCGCCGCTCGCGACACCTCCTCTGTCCGCCGGCGTGGCTGTCACCCCTGCCTGGGACTTGCTCGCGGAGCTGGTTCCCTCCGATGTCCCGCCTGGTTTCCCGAGAGGACTCATGCCAGGCGGCTTCTTCGCTGGCTGCCCTGACGACGCCCCTGCGACGGAATTCGCCGGCTTTCCTGCTGGTGACTCCGTGCCCGGGCTGGCGGTCTTTAGCACGACGTCGCGCGCCTCTCCTGCTGCCACCGTCACTGTCTCGAGAACTGGCGGCCGTCCGGCAACCTGCGCACTGACCGTGTGCTCGCCGGGTGTGACGCGCACAACCAGCGCAGCACCGGACTGGCCAACCGGCTTGCCATCGACTCTCACTGCCAGGCCAGGCACATCGGCTTCGATTCGCAACTTGCCGATGAGCTTCTCACGCTCTGCCAGGGTCTTTCTCACTTCGGGGACCATCTTCGGATCTGCCAGCGGATCGCGCAGGTACTGTTCGAACGTATCGGCAGCCTCGGCATCGCGGCCCAGCAGCATCAGCACCGTAGCGGTATTCAGCAGGATCTTCGGATTTGGCCACCTGGCATACGCGCCGCGATACAGCTCGAGCGCCCCGACGTAGTCACCGGAATCCGTCAGGCGAGTAGCTTCTTTGAAGAGTGCCCGGGCCTCCTTTTCGGCGGCGCCGCCGGCGAAAACCGGACCACTCCCTGCGACGAGAAAAACCGCCAACGCACACACCCTGAACGTCGTCAACGTCTTGGTGCCCATGCTCGTGCTCGTGCTCGTGCTCGTAGTCGTAGTCGTAGTCGTATTCGTATTCATAGATCTCTCACCATGAGGCCTCGGTTCGCTTTCGTGGACCTCTGCTGTTGCGGCTTCTGTTGTCGATCTGTTTTTCGCCCGGCGTTTGGCGCGGGAGATGGCACGGCCACCGATACTGGCTCGAGGTCGATGATGACATCACCGCTGACTTCCGTACCCACCTCGCGAGTCGTTGACTTTCGACCGGGCGCAGTCACGACCAGAGTGTGCGTGCCGCTGCTCCGGCGCAAGCGGAGAGGATTGTCGGCAGTGAGAACTCCATCGAGCGTGACCTGCGCCTCGGGCGGGCTTGTGCGCAGGCGGATCTCGACCGTGCTCTCGCCTGCCGCCGTGCTCTCGACCGCTGTGGTGGCTGGCAGGCTCGCACTACCACCCGGAACAGCCGCGTTGGGCGCGCCGGCAGCGTGCCCACCACCAGCGGGTGGCACTCCGGCCGTCGGACTTCCGGAAGGTGGAACGGCAGCAGTCTGCCCACTCCCTGACGACGGCGAGACAGCCGTGACGGGCGACGATCCCGATTCGCCTGCCGGCGCGGTCTGATCTGCATCCGGACTCCGTGCCGACCATAGAACCACCATCGTCGCGATTCCCAGGGCGGCAATCCCTGCTCCCACCAGTGCCGCGGTTGGCAGCCTGCGCCTCGGTATCGGGCTGCTGGCGGGCGCAGGTGCTCCCGCCGCCATGCCAACCTCTTCTGCCAGTGCTCCGGCGCCGGCTCCCACTGCGCCGGCTCCCACTGCGGCTCCAACTCCAGTAGCCATGCCAGCGCTGGCGCCAAGAGCACTGGGAGCGCCAGCCACGCTGGCCGCGGTTGTCATCGCCGAGTTAGCCGCGGATGTCGACTCCGCTCCGACCATCGCCGCCATTGCTGCGTTCGGCAGGGGAACCGCCGCCGATCCAGCCCTGACCACCGCCGGAAAGCCTGCTGTCGCAATCGGCGCCGCCGAGTGCGGTGCCACGCCAAGGGCCAACGACTGCGCCTGCGCCTGCGCCTGGTTCGCGGCAATCCCGCTGCCCGACGCCACCACCGCAAGCCACTCGCGCAAGGCGTTGGCGAAATCGTCCATTGTGGCATAGCGGTCCGGGCGCTTCTTGGCGAGGGCCTTGGCTATCAGGGCATCCAACTCGACCAGACCGTGCTCGTACTCGCGAAGGTCAACCAGCGACGGGGGCTGGGTCATCATGTGCTGCGAGATGATCGTCCAGGTGTTGCCGCCGACAAAAGGTGGCTGACCCGCGACCAGCTCGAAAAGAATGCAACCGAGCGCATAGATGTCGACCCCCCCATCGACGTTGGCCTCCCCGGTGGCCTGCTCGGGCGCCATGTAGTAGGGCGTGCCCATCAACTGTCCGGTGTTGGTCAGCTTCTGCGGCTGCTCGTCGGAAAACAGCACTTTCGATATTCCGAAGTCGAGGATCTTCACGAAGTCCTGGACTACGCCGACACTGGTGAGGAAGACGTTCGAGGGCTTCAGATCGCGGTGCAGGATTCCTTTGCGGTGGGCAATCGCGAGCGCCTGAGCGATCTGAATCGCCACGTTCGCTGCCCGCATCATGGGCATGGGACCCTTCTTCTCGAGGAGGTCTCCCAACTCCACGCCTTCGATGAACTCCATTACTATGAAGGTCGTGCCGTCGTCGTCACGGTCGAAGTCGGTCACGTCGACGATGCTCTTCTCGCCGATCTGGCTGGCAGCAATGGCTTCACGCTGAAAGCGCGCCAAGGTGTCTGGACGACTGGCCAAGTGAGGGGCGAGAATCTTGACCGCGACTCGTTTCTGGAGGCGCAAGTCGCGCCCCTCGTACACTATCCCAAAACCACCCTCGCCAATGGGTCGCACCAGGGCATAACGCCCGCGCAAGACGCGGTCGGATGTCTGCCGTTGCGGCGCGGCAACCGCAGCAGGGGAAGGCAGGGACGGGGAGGGCTGCAATGCCACCCCGACTGCCGGGGCACGAGAAGGCACAAGAACGGAAGGCGCTGGCGTGAACGGCGCGCGTGGCAGGAGCGCTGCCCCGTCCCGCGCACAGACGGTCTCGCCATCCTGATAGACTCCATGGCACTTTGGACACTCACGCATTGCGGTACCCCTCGGCCGGCATAGTATAGCCGATGAGCGGACTGTTGGTTGCAGAAGACCACGAATAACGGGACCTTCAAAGACAGACCTGGCGAGCGGCCTGCTGGTAGGGGCGTGCCTCGACGGTGCCAGGTCGCCACAGTGGGCGATCCTGGCAGGCCGGCGTCGTTCATGATCTTGCTGGTCGGGAAGCTACGGCCGGACGTTCCTTCCCCGTGCCGGATGTCAGCCGTCCCAGATCACTCCCCCTTCTGAAGAATGCCTCATGGCGCCCGACCCGTAGCCCACGATAGCGTGCGCTCGTCTCCGAAGCTCTCGGCATGGGCAAATGAGTCCTGATACCAGGAAAGCAGGCCGAGGCCACTCTGGATCGACTCTATCAGCACCGACGGATCCTGAAGGCGCGGCAGGTAGAGGTATCGGGCGAAGTCGTCGACCAGTTGCCTGATTGCTACATGGTCTCCGCGCCACAAGGGGATACGGTCGAGCTCCATGCGCAGCCGCGACGCGGCGAAGCTCGTGATGAGGAGCTCTCCATTCTTGAGCTTCTTGCTGGCACGCACGGCGAGCGCATCCTGGCCAGCAAGACGGAATGGCTGCCATTCCACTGCGGCTTGCGGTTTGCTCTGCGCAGGAACCAGCAGCCCGCCCTGTGCCAAATCGGATCGGCAAATTCCTTCAATGATTCCAGGAGCATCCAGGCCGTCTCCATCAACGAGCAGGGGTC
>JAZDLZ010000271.1:0-3848 GCA_043801535.1 Pseudomonadota bacterium | reverse complement strand
GGGCCAGCGGGCGAGGAGGACTTGCGGCGGCGGCGATGGCGACCTAGCAACCGCACCCTGCCTGGTTGCAGGTCAGGCTGATGTAGAGGTCATAGGGCTTGGCACCCACTGTCCAGCCGTCGTTCTCCACTCTGATGGTGTACCAGCCGTCGGCCGGCGCGGTATAGGTGAATTTTTCGTCGCAGCCGTCGCCGTAGGCGGTGACGTACAGATCCGCGCAGCCGAGGACGGAGCTGCAGCCCTTGCAGTTCACTGCCGGGTCGGCGCTGTAGAGGGCGAGGAGAATGTCCCAGCAGGAAAGAGTGGTGGTGAAGCTCGCCCGCAGATTGAGCGTCTCACCAGCGAAGAGATAGATGCGATAGTAGTTCTCTAGCCCCGCTCCCACTAGATCCTGGCAGGCTAGCGAACCTGAATCGAGGCCGGTTGCCACATCACCGGAACGGACCGCGCCTCCGACAACTCCAGCCGCAGCGCGGTCGACAACCTGGGCGTTGGCGCAGGTCGTCTTGCTCTGCAGGCCATCAACACAGTATTCGTAGGGGTTTGCACACGTCTTGACGCACTCTCCGGCGGCGGTCCAGCAGATCTCGTCGGCGAGGCAGTCGGCGTTGCTGGTGCAGGGGCATCCTGCTGGGTTCGAGCAGACGCAGACGCCGTTCAAGCAGCTATCGGTGTTGCCCGGGCACTGCACGCAGGAGGCGCCGCAGCTCGCCCAGGTGTCACAGAGAGCGCACGAATTGGCGGCGTCACAGTAGTAGCCAGCGGCGCAACCGGTATTGGTACCAGTACATTCGACGCAGGCGCCGCTCAGGCAGTAGTTGCCGGGAACCAGTGGATCAGTGCAGTCGAGGCAGGAGAGGCCGCAGCCCTGATCGGTCACGTTGGCGCTGCAGAAGCCGTTCACGCAGCACTGGCCGGCTGGACAGGTGCTGGTTCCGGTGCCGCTGCAAACCGCTGGTGCCGGGAGGCTGTCGAGCTTGGATCTGATCCAACCCTTGCACACGCCCTTGCTGCAAGTGGTGTTGGCGTCCTTGTCTCGAACGTTGTCCTTGTTCTTGTCGAGGCAGTCAGCGTCGATGACGCAAGCCACGGTGGTCGCCCCACCGTAGAAACCAACCAGGGTGTCCTTGGTGAAGTCGCCGCAGCCGGTCACTCCATTGTCCAGGCCGCCGCCGAGCCAATAGCCCGACGAATGGATGCCAATCAGGGTCCCGTCGGCGGAGAAGGTCGGTCCGCCCGAATCGCCGTGGCAGAGGGTGCCCTCGGTCGCGCTCATCTCGAAGGCGAAGTACTTGCGCGGGAGGCAAAGCTCTGGCTCGGTCGTGCAGTAGTTGGAGTAGTCGTAGCCGTCGTTGACCTGGTCGACGATGTCAACCGTGGTCAGTGCCGAGCGCTTCTCGGCCACGCAGACGTTCTGCTGGTACTTGCCCTTGCACACGTCCAGTTGGGTCGTGCCGGTCGGGTAGAAAACGGACGAGTTGGCCGGAGCAGTGGCGGTCTGGGCGGCGAGCGCCTTCTGGTAGTCCAGGTAGTTGCGTGGCGTGTAGAGACAGCCGAGATAGTTGCCGAACTGCTGCGTACCGCAGTTGGTGGCGATCGGGTAGCCCGGGATGCAAGGGTCCTGGCAATACTGGGCCGGGACCGGGCTCGTGCAGTCGGCGAGGAATTGCGCATGCTCGGCGTCGGTGCAGGCCAGCGGATCCTCGCAGTAGCGGGCGCGTAGTCCACCAGAAGGCTCGCCCAGTGCCGGAGTGGGCTCGCACTCCTTCCACTTCCACACGTATTCGCAGAACGAGGCGTCGACCGGAATGGTGGCGGCGCACGGTTGATAGATGCCATAGCCCAGCAGCTTGACCTCCTCGGCAGGGGCAGGGGCAAGGGGAGCCGAGGCGAAGTTGACCTCGGTCACCGTGGCGTCGACCACGGGAGAGACCAGCTTGACGAGAGCAACGTCACCGATGCCGGCTTCACCACCGGTCTCGGAAAGACCGCTGTAGACCCAGTTGGGCTTCGGGTTGAAGGACTCGATCGCGTAGCTGACCCCGTTGAGGCGGAATTCGAAGTCGGTGGTCGGGAACAGGAACCAGTTGTCGGGGGTACACTGCGAGGTAGAGCACATGGACACGCAGTGGGCGGCAGTGAGGACGTAGACGTTGGCGCCGGGGACTTCGGGGTTGCGTACGAGGGTAGCCGTACACCAGTGTCCATCTCCCTCGGGATGGCACTTGGTCGAACGACACCAGAGCTCGCCGACAGCGGGGTATCCGGTTTCGACTACACTGTTGGTAAGGTCTTCACTCTTGGTTGATTTTGTTCCTGCGATCTTCTGACAGCCCATTGGCAGCAGGAGTGCAGCGACCATTGCCCAAACGGATTCCTTCGAAGTCCACCTCATACGAACCTCCTGGTGACCACGGTTCGTGGCCCCTGGTACCTCGGAGCGCGTGGCCGCTGCTCCGGCATTCACCGTCTTGATACCTGCGGTTACTTACTGTTCATCTCGTCTACCCACAGTAGTCAACAATCGACTCCGTGGATACCACCAGTACTCCGGTGTCCGAATGTGGACTCATTTGTACTCTTTTCACGCACAGGATGTCAAGCATCTTTTCGGGTAATCGGAACCCGATTCGGCTACCCCGAACACCCCGGCAGCCCATCCCGTGGGTCGTGGAGCTCACGGACCGGCCATCGCAACGGTATCAAGCATGTAGCGCCGAAGACGACGTGAGAGCCAACTCCGGCGAACAGGCATGGCTTCTCCCTCCATCACGCAAGTACCTCTCTCTCCGGCGGGTAGTACCTGCTCCGTCATCAATAGGCCTATGTGACAAATGGCTTTCGGTCCCTTCGGCAAGGTTGACCAGAATTGGTCAAAAACGCAAAAAAAAAAAGCACTTGGCGCTGCGACAATATACTTTACATCCATTCTCTTGGTTAGTATGACTCAGCGGTCATACAGCTGGCGCTCGACTAGACAGCGGTGAAAGAGTGCTTGGAAGCCGACGAGTGACGAGGAGGAGGAACCGGGAGATGAAAAGCAATGGGCAACGGAGACGGAGAACGGATGGGAGCAAGGTGCTTCCGGTGGCGAAACGCCGAAGGGCAACCTGCGCACCCTCATGCAGACAGCCTATGACCTGCTCCTCGCCGCCGCCCAGCGCGAGGCAAGTCAGCTCGATGAGAAACTATTCTTCGACGTCTTCGCCGCACCGCCTCCCGAGGTCAAGAAACCTCGGCAAGTGGCATCTGGACGAACCCGATGATCCGGCTCCCCGTCGAGCTCGCCTGTCGTCTCGCATCTTGTCCGCCCGAACGCCGCTGGCTCATCGACTCACTGTGGGCCGAGGAAGGCGTCGGCATCGTCGGTGGCGAACCCAATGCTGCAAAAGCTTCCTCGCCCTCGATATGGCTGTTGCCGTCGCCTCCGGCACTCCCTGCTTGCGGCGTTTCGCCGTGTCCCGCCCGGGCGCCGTCCAGCAGATGATTTCCACCAGAGTCGAGGCAGCAGTCCACGACCTCAAGCGCGCTCGCATGACCAACGGCGTCCATAGTCCGGCAGGAGACGCCATCCCTTTTGCGGCCTGATCGGCGGCGCCAGCATGCTCGACACCGCATCATCCCTGCCTGCTGGTTCCGGTCGCCTCGACCTCCTCGCCTTCGCCGATCCGAAGCGACTCGGCGGCGGACTCCAGTATCAGGCCAAGATTCGCCCTGGACTGTCTGCCATGGCGACAGGCTGGGTCGGCGCCGAGCGTGGCAGCGCGTCCGATGGGTGGGAGCAAAGCTACGGCATCAATGCCGGCCTCCGCTGGGAGTGGTAGGGAGTCGTTTCTCCGCCATCACCA
>JAZDLZ010000237.1:0-2852 GCA_043801535.1 Pseudomonadota bacterium | reverse complement strand
GGACCAAAGACCGAGAACGGCCTGCGCTCCCTCGGGTGCCTTGTCATGTCCATCCGACCGAGATACGTCCACGTCGGGTATCGCTGACGCTCTGGTTTCGCCGCCATCGACGGGGACCAACGAGCAACGATCACACCCCATGGAATGGGTTGGCTAGACAGCTCCGAGCGTCTGGGGCGG
This sequence comes from Pseudomonadota bacterium, assembly GCA_043801535.1. GTDB lineage: Bacteria > Myxococcota_A > Polyangia > Haliangiales > SHYZ01 > JAZDLZ01. The sequence goes on along the minus strand of JAZDLZ010000237.1, from coordinate 2,672 downwards.
TTGGGCGTATAGTGTTCAGAGCATGGAGGAATCTGTCGATAGTGGGTGGCACAGGACGCGATCCGCGTCGGGCTCAAGTACCTCGACGTCATGACGATGCGGCTCGGCAAGGAGTAGGTAATGCCAATCATCGAAGGATTGAGGATCCAGAACTACAGAGTGCTGCGGGATCTTACCGTCGGGCGTCTATGGAACCGCAGGAACCAAGCCGAGCTAACGCCGCTCGTCGTCGTCATCGGTAAGAACGGATCAGGAAAGAGCACTCTCTTCGACGCTTTTGGCTTCCTCGCGGACTGCCTGTCTCTGGGCGTTGAGGAAGCATGTGACGCGCGCGAGCGCGGCGGCTTCGAACGACTCCTATCTGCCGGACAGACCGGCCCCATTCGGTTCGATGTCTACTACCGAGAAGCCATGAACGAGCGGCCCATCACCTACGAGCTATCCGTTGCCTTGAACAGCAAGCGGAGGCCCTTCGTACAGGAAGAGCGCCTGCGGCAATGGCGAAAAAACAAGAAGATGACCGGTCAGCCGTTTCTTTTCCTGGATCTTCGCAAGGGGAAGGGAACCGCTTGGGCTGGCGAGAAGAGCCTGGAAGGAGAGGACGCAGCGCGCGTGTCTGTTGAGCTGACGGACAACCGCAGGCTTGGCATCGCTACACTGGGCGCTCTGGAAGGAGCATCCACGAATAACTCGATTTCGCAGCTTCATCGAGGGTTGGTACCTGAGCTACTTCACGCCGGATGCGGCTCGTAGTCTGCCCATGGCCGGACCTCAGAAACATCTGAACGTCCACGGAGACAATATCGGCAATGTCGTGCAGTTCATGGAGCGAGAGCACGCTCGCGAGCTCCGCGAGATCCTGCAGCGAATCGCCGCAAAGATTCCTGGTATCCAGAGCATTGACACCAAGTCGACGGAAGACAAGCGTCTGCTGCTTCGTTTCAACGACGGCGCCTTCAAGGACCCGTTCTTGGCGCAGCAGATGTCGGACGGCACTCTCAAGGTGTTTGCCTACCTTCTCTTGATGGAAGACCCCGAGCCGGCACCTTTCATCTGCATCGAGGAACCCGAGAACGGCCTGTACCACAAGCTGCTCGAGACGCTCGCTATTGAGTTTCGAATCCAATGGACCCCGGCGGCGGGTTTCCCGGATCATCTCGGTGCCGTCGAAGCCACCGCGAGGCCGCAAAGGGACGGTTTACCTCGACGAGCTCGCGCACTACGTCGATGCCAAGGCAGTGTACACGGGCTCGACCGCGCTCATCCTCCGGTCGAACGGGCAGCTTACCGGCGCGTCCACGCCGCTCGGGCGCCGCGGGGTGTTCTGGGAAATCGCGTGCGAGGATCTGCGGCGCTACCCGCACCACTCGCGGCTGCTGGTCCCGTGGTGGGCGTGCAGCTTCTTCTGCACCGACGTCACCCGTGCCGCGGCCGAGGCGCCGTCGCTGGACACCGCGGAGCGCGTCGCGCGCTTCGGACGCGAGACAATCGTCGAGCAGTTCGACTCGCTCGATCTCTCCGACTTTCAACAGGAGTTCGAGCTGCGATTCCAGGCAGAGAGCGAGTCCTATTTCCCCTACGAGCTCATCCTGCCATGCACCAACGACGAGGTCGTGCTGGCCGAGGACTTCTCCGATCTGCCGCGGCCGACAGGACGGCTGGTAGCAGGCTTCGATGTGGGCCGCACCCGGGACCGGTCGGAGCTGGCGGTATTCGAAAACGTCGAGGGTCGCCTAACCTGCCGTCTGCTCCGACGGTATGAACAGGTCACGTTTGCCGAGCAGGAGGGGGATTTACGACGGATGCTGAACACGCTGCCGATTGCCCGGCTGTCGATCGACAAGAGCGGCATCGGCATGAACCTCGCCGAGAACCTGGCCCGAGACTTCCCGCAGGTGGTAGGTGAGCTGTTCACCAACGAATCCAAAGACCGCTGGGCGACCGACATGAAGATCCTGCTCCAGCGACGCGACCTCACCTTGCCTCGTGACCGCGATCTGGTCGGGCAGATTCACGCGATCAAGCGGCGGGGGCTGCCGTCTGGCAAGGTAAGCTTCGACGCCGAGCGGACGGGCAGGAGTGGGCACGCCGATCGTTTCTGGGCCATCGCCCTCGCCTGCCAGAAGGAACGCGCACCGGCGAGGTCGAGGGGGTCGATAGTCACGGCGAGGATAGTCGGGTGAGGGTGGGCATGGTGGTCAAGCGCCATAAGGAATTCCGGATGGCCAGCGCCTGCAGGAAGCGCTGGTCGGCGGTGCTTTTCGCAAGTGATGACTATGCCGCAGGGTTCGCTTCCCTCCGAAAGCGGGAACCGGCAGCGGTACTTGCGGTACGTTTTGCAAGTGATGACTATCCGCGAGGGCCGAGTACCCGCCCGAGGCAACGTGCCGCTGCACTTTCTGCAAGCGTTGACTACGTCGCGATGCCGCGACGCCTGCCATGGCAACGCCAGATGGTACTTTCTGCAAGCGTTGGCTATTCCCCGAGGCCCACTGCCTGCCACGACATCGGTCGGTGTTGCTCATGGGAGTTGGAAAGGGGTGTGATCGTTGCTCGTTGGTCCCCCGTCGATGGCGGCGAAACCAGAGCGTCAGCGATACCCGACGTGGACGTGTCTCGGTCGGATGGACATGACAAGGCACCCGAGGGAGCGCAGGCCGTTCTCGGTCTTT
>JAZDLZ010000218.1:0-2418 GCA_043801535.1 Pseudomonadota bacterium | reverse complement strand
TCGAGCCCGTAGTGCTCGTAGTGAAAACGGGAGATTTCAATGAGCTCTTGTGAATAGGTAATACGCCCAGTAAGACGACGTAGCAACGGATTGAATACGATTCGGAAGTGACTTGGCACCAGGCCATCAAACTTGCGCTCGACCACGTCTTGGTAGTGAGCGCGCAGGATTCTGAGAGGCTCGGAATCGTAGTCACCACTGCGCAGAGACAAAGGGATGAGAGATACGTGCTTGCTAGCCAACGCGAGCCTCACCGGCGGCAAGGGTCAGAGCCAACCCAGGTGACACCGAATCTGCCAGTAAACGGAACACTATCATAAGATGTGAAGAATCGACCAGCTTCGAATGCGTCAGCATGCAATTCAAGACTGGCTGACCGGGCAGGGATTTGCCCAACGGAGGGTCGCCTAGAGGAGCTCGAGAATCGTGGCGGGGCGGCCGCTGATCGAGCATTTCATCAACAAAAACACATTCATATGCGCTGCAAGCGCTTCACCGACGCATTGCGACACCATGCTTTCATGGCCCCAAACACGACTGCAAACCGGAAGCACCGAGACTAATCGTCTAATGCCCAACCGGTCGCTGGTGGCCATGACGGCGCACTTGCCTGCCCTCCGAGGAATGGATCAACGGTCGCGGAGGCGCGCCAGCGGTTCCGGTTGTGCCACGCAATCCGGGCGTCGACGAGCTCGGGTGAGAGAGTGCAAAGCGAGTTTGACCGGTCCCGGCGCGGACGTGGGACGAGCAGCGCCGCGTCTTCTCCTCGATCGTCCCTGGCCGCCAGTAGGATGCTGTCCGTCACTTTTCATCTACTCTAGTAGTATCCAATTGACTCTTGTCGCCTTTGACGTCTGGTAGTAGTCTCACGCCCCAGAATGGCTTCGCTCGTGCGGAAGCATGTAACTGACTGTTTTCACGAGGTTCGTTGATGCCTGAACCCTGGGTTTCCGTAGAGGACGTCGCAAGTCACCTCGGCGTGGCCAAGGAATCGGTCTACCGCTGGATCGAGGGCAAGGGCCTCCCCGCGCATCGGGTGGGGCGACTCTGGAAGTTCAGGTTGTCCGAGGTGGACAAATGGATCGAGGCGGGCGGCGCCGGCCAGGAAGAGCCCGGCGAGGGCAAGGTGAAAAAATGAGGCCGCAGCAATTTCCGCGACCGGCCCTCGGCCCCCGCACGCGTCGAGCTGGCTCGCTCGGCTGGACCAGGATGAGGTGAACGATGTCTGACCACAACTACTTCGCAAACCTCATTTGGCAGATCGCCGACCTTCTCCGCGGCCCCTACCGCCCGCCGCAGTACGAACGCGTGATGTTGCCGATGACGGTCCTGCGACGCTTCGACTGTGTGCTTGCTCCAACGAAGGCGAAGGTCCTCGCCGAGTACGAGCGCCGCAAGAGTGGCAAGCTGGAGGGTGATGCGCTCGATACCAAGCTCAACGAAGCCGCCAGCCAGCGGTTTCACAACCACTCGCCCCTCGACTTCGAGAAGCTAAAGGGTGACCCCGACCACATCGAGAAGCACCTGGTCAGCTACATCAAGGGCTTCTCCGCGAACGTTCGGCGCATCTTCGAATACTTCGAGGTCGAGAGCGAGATCGAGAAGATGCGCGAGGCGAACATGCTCTATCTCGTCGTCTCGAAGTTCGCCGACGTCGACCTGCACCCAAAGACGGTGCCGAACGACCAGATGGGGCTCATCTTCGAGAACCTCATCCGTCGCTTCAACGAGCTCGCAAACGAGACGGCTGGTGACCACTTCACGCCGCGCGAAGTGATTCGGTTGATGGTCAACATCCTCTTCATCCACGACGACAAGCTGCTCGCGACACCCGGCACGGTGCGCAAGCTCCTCGACCCGGCGTGCGGCACCGGCGGCATGCTGGCCGAGGCGCAACGCTACCTACGGGAGCACCACGCCGATGCGAAGCTGTACGTCTATGGGCAGGACTACAACAAGCGCGCGTTCGCTACAGCCGCCTCCGACATGCTGATGAAGGAAGTGAGCCACAATGGCGGCGGGGACAACGTCCGGTTTGGCGACAGCTTCACCGAGGACCAGTTCCCGAGCGAGACTTTCGACTTCTTCCTCACCAACCCGCCGTTCGGTGTCGACTGGAAGAAGCAGCAGAAAGAGATCCAGTCCGAGCACGACAAGCGCGGTCTCGATGGTCGCTTTGGCGCTGGGCTACCGCGCGTGAACGACGGCGCGCTTCTTTTTCTGCAGCACATGTGGGCCAAGCGCGAGGACGTGAAACCCGCCGAGCACAAGCACGGCTCGCGCCTCGCGATCGTCTTCAGTGGCTCGCCCCTCTTCACGGGTGGCGCGGGCTCGGGCGAAAGCGAAATCCGCAAGTGGATCATCGAGAACGACTGGCTGGAAGCCATCATCGCACTGCCGGAGCAGATGTTCTACAAC
>JAZDLZ010000214.1:0-3520 GCA_043801535.1 Pseudomonadota bacterium | reverse complement strand
ACAGTGGAATGCAGCGAGGGCGTCGGCAGGAGTGAGCCGGGCGTCTCCGTTGAGATCGCCGTTGCATCCGGTCGAGGCAACCAGGACAGTGCCGTCATAGTCGGCATTGGCGCGCACCATCACGTGCCAAGTGCCAGCGTTGGCCGTAGCTGGGACAACAGTCTCGTTGTTGTCGGGCTGGTACGGACAGTAGTCCCACGTGCTCTCGGTGGGCCGGGCATCGAACCTGACGTAGATGTCGGCATCGCCCACGCCACTGCTGAGCTGGAAGGCAAGCTCACCGTCTTTGACCCCAGCAGGGACGTCGAACGTGAAGTGTTTTTCGCCACCAATCGTGTCGGTGAGCCCGGCCAGGATGGCATTGTTCACGAGGACGCGATCTGGGATCATTTCGTAGCTCACCGAGAGAGTTACATCCTCCGTCTTCGACCACCCGTACACCGATACGAACCAGAGTCCCTCGTCGGCTGGCTCGATCAGAATTTCCTCGTCGTTGGTCAGCGCCTGCTCCGACGACAATTGGTGGTTCATCATGGTCGGTTTCACCCCGTGACTGACGTACAGATCGGCGTCGCCAGTTCCACCGCTGAGCTTGAAAACGAGCTTCTTCGCCCGCGAGGGGACCTGGATGCTGAAGTATTGGTACTCGATCGCCTCGATGGCGATGCCGCCGATTTCGGCGCTGTTTGTCAGGGACGTAACCTGCTGGGGGAGTGGTTGCCCAGCAGTGACGCCAACCGCGTCCCAGGCCTGTCCCACCGCGGTGACGGTGTCGGCATCGTAGAGGTCGGTGGCAGCCTGCACGGTGGCAGCACGCGCGTCGGCGTGGGTGCTGGTGTCGAGCAAATAGGCGGTGAGAGCCCGATAGAAGATCTGGGCAGCCTTGGTCATGCCGATCCGCGGGACTTCCATTCCGGGCTGCCGTGGGTGCTGGCCGCCGGTGGAGAGGAGCTTGAACGCCAATCCGGATATGCCAGCACCGTCGTGCGGGTCGTTCCAGTTGTTGGTTGCGTCGAAGAAATCGTAGGTCCTGCCATCGACCTGCGGGTCGTGAAGATGACGGAAGGCGTCGTCGGTGGCGCCGGTCGGGGTGTAGACGTCCTCGCCGATGCGCCACAGATCGTCGGCAGGCGCGTCGTCGTCGAGCAGGTCGCTCGACCAGGCAGTACACACGACGGCGCTGATATCCGCCCATGCTTCGTCGAGCGCTCCCGATTCGGTCCCGGCGACATACGCGAAGTCAGCAGTCGCCCCGTTGACGCCGTGACCGATCTCGTGGGCAACCACGTCGAGCGAAGTGGCGAGATTGGCCAAGGCAACGCCGTCGCCCGTTCCCAGCACGACCTGCTCCTCTCCGACGACTGGCCACCAGAATGCCTGATTGGGCAGGCCGGTCTGGGGCACCAGCGGGCAATCGTAGTCGACGGTGGCAACGAGCGCGGTGCCCTTGTCGTCGAAGGAATCGCGACCGAACAGGGCGTGGAAACAGTTGTAGGTAGTGCCGACGTGGTCGTAGGCGTCCTCGATCGACCCCCCGGGGGAAACGTCCTTTTCGGCCATGCGCAATTGATCGCGGAAGTGCGCCATGTCGAAACCGGTGCTGTCACCCTGGTAGATTTCTCGCCGGAGAGCGGTGCGGACTAGCTGGTTTCTTTCCACGAGGGTACCGTCGTGAGCATCGACGAAGATCCTGTCGAGAGTTGGAAGCCCGTCGCCAGCGATACCTCGCTGCTCCATCTCCCATGCCAGGTGTAGCGATCGATCGCGAGCAGCGATGAGGTACACCAGGCGTGGTTCGCTGAAGGTGAAAGAGCCATGTGGTGGATTGGCGCCAGCCAAGAAGCTGGCCGAGGTGCGATCGACGGTTGGCTCGTTGCTCGGGATGGCGCCATCGCTCGTGCCGCCATTGGCGGCATAGACGCTGCCGGTCGCATCGGTGTGAACGAGCACGTCGCCGTGGACGACCTCCAGTCCGTTGAGTCGTTGGCTGAATCGAGCGTGAGCAAAGCCAAGCGCATCCGAATCGACCTTGGCGAGCACCAGACGGTCGGCGGGCAGGTTGAGAGCAGGTGCGATTGCATCCAGGCTGGGCGCGAACGCGACTTCGACTACCGGAGCAGCGGATTGGATGAGCGCCTCGGGTAGTAGTGGAGCACGGCCGAGCTCTCCCTTGATGAACGTTGGCTGGCCAGCAGCAGTGACGGCGACAATCTCGACCAGAGGAGCAGCGGCCGGCGCTCGCTGCTGTCCACTCTGTTGACTGCTACTAGTGGCATTGGCCCCTTCTTGCTGGCAGCCGGCAGACGCTAGCAGTCCGATTGCCCCTAGCGCGGTGCCGAGAACGGCTACTCTCAAGCTCGTGCTCGGGTGGGAACAGTGGATTGGTTTGTCGATGGATTGCAGGTTTCCCAGTTCAGATGATAGTTGCATCGTCTGCCTCCTCGGGGCAGTTGGAAGAACGAAGGAGGGCTTTGCAATTGGTGTGCCTTGTGGTTGGTTGTGGGTATTCGTAAGATATCAACAGCTTGGCAATACGGCTACTCGACTGGTCGGACGAAAGAGGAAGGGTCAGCAGTCCCCAACGTATCCAGGAGTTCTCGGTGAGTTGTCGGGCCAATGTCCGACGGAGAAACGGGGCGAGACGCGACGAGCACGACTACGACTACGACTACGACTACGACTACGACTACGACTACGACTACGACTACGAGGGAAGAGTCAGGGGTTTCTACGACTGAATCAATCCCTGCCGGGTTGGGGAAACCCGATGACGGGCCACCCGATTCTGACCGTACCCGGAGCCGCCTCGAGTTCGAGAACGTTTTCTCCGACGTTGACTGCGTCTTCGGGAACGACGAAGACGACGTCTGTCCAGGGCGAAGCTATGCTGGTCTCGGCTAGCTGTCGTCCGTTCCAGCGGATCCGGGCACGAGGAGGCGTCGATGGCTCGGACGCCGTTGTCACGGCAGCGGCAGGATTCGCCTGTCCCAGGGGAAGAGTAATGAGGAGAGCCTCCGGTAGGTGGATGGGTACCAGCGCGCGGGCGGTTCTCTCGGTGTTCTTTCGGTAGGCACGAGAGCCTTCCTTTTGGCTTGGGCCGAAGCCGCCCAAGAGGAACGGATCGGCGAGCGGCCAAGTAGCGCGGTCGAGGCGAAAGCGACCGTTCTGCAGCGGGACGAGAGCAGCCAGGTAGACGTATCTGCCGGCGATCTCGTCCCAGCGCTTGAGCGGCACGCCGTAGCGGAGGGAGAAATAGACGTTGGCCGGAAAAGAGAACGGATTGCCGATGCGTTGCCAGATCGGCTCGGCGGCTCTGCGTAGTGGCCAGGCAACACTCCTCCCGGGAGGATGACCAACCAGATCGGGCGCTGCCTTTCCTCCTCGCAAGGCCCAGACGTTGCCGCTGTGCCAGGCAATGAACCAGCCGAGGCCAAGGACGACCGCACCGTGACGCAGCCACCAGGGTAGGCGACGAGTCAGACGTCCGCCGAGCGACAGCAGGGCTGACAGGCCCACGACG
>JAZDLZ010000134.1:0-3543 GCA_043801535.1 Pseudomonadota bacterium | reverse complement strand
CCAAAGACCGAGAACGGCCTGCGCTCCCTCGGGTGCCTTGTCATGTCCATCCGACCGAGACACGTCCACGTCGGGTATCGCTGACGCTCTGGTTTCGCCGCCATCGACGGGGGACCAACGAGCAACGATCACACCCCTCCCCAACCGTTGCGTTGCGGCCGAGCTGCGCTGTGATATGCTGCCGCGGCGGCGCAATTTCACGTCTTCTAGACGCCAACCCGGCCGAGTGGTTGAGGCCGCCAACCACTCCCCTGAAACAACCGGCCAAAAGCAACCAGCGAATAGCAACGAATGAACCGCCAAGACAAGACGTCAGCACCGCCAGGAAAGACCCCGGGAAGAATGAGGGTTTGGCGATGATTCATCGAAAAGCAAGAAGCGAGAAGAAGGAGCTCATGTCATGAAAGGAGTCATCGCCATTGCAGTCAGGGAGATGACACAGACTCAATACGGCAAGGAGGCGTGGACTGCCGCGCTCAAGAAGGCTGGCATCGAGACGGAGCCGTTGCTTCTGCCTGTTTCCGACGTGTCAGACGAGGCAGTTGTAAGCATTCTCGGCGCTCTGAGCACCACGCTTGGCAAATCGCCGATCGAGATTGCCGATGTTTTCGGCGAGTATTGGGTCAGCACGTTTGCCCAGCGGCTATACCGTTCGCACTTCCAGGGTGCTGCGACAGCTCGTGAGCTTCTGCTCAAGATGGACAATGTCCACGTTGTCACAACCGAGGAGATGCCCGGTGCTCGCCCTCCCAGATTCGAATACGAATGGAAAGACGAGAATACCCTCCTCATGAAGTATCGGTCTCATCGCGGCCTCATCGATCTCATGGCTGGTTTGGTGAGGGGCGTGGGCAAACACTACAAGGAGAACCTCAAGGTCAGAACAGTAAGCAACCAAACTCTCGAGATCTCTTTCTGCTAGGAGTCATCTTGTGGGCCTGAAACACTGCCACCAAGCAGACAACGATTCGGCAGGCACACAGGCTCCAGTTGGCTGATCGACAAATGTCCCAGGTCAAGAGCTCGGGCTACGAATCCAGACCCGCATTCGCATTCGCATTCGCATTCGCGTGCGCACGGATCCGGGGCTCGCAACGCTCGACCTGCGACTATGGACGCGCGGCACCGGGGTCACCCGACACGAGGCTTGGCCGTGTTGGTGGGCCAATCGAGTGGCGCATTGCACAACCCTGGGTGTGGATATGGGCTTCTTAGATCTCTTCCGACCGAAATGGCGACACAGCGACAGTGAAACCCGTATTGAGGCGATCCGCGAGCTTGCGCCGGACGAGCTCCAAATCCTCAGCCGCGTCGCGCGCGAGGACGAAGATGCGCGGGTAAGAAGAGCAGCGGTCAAACGCATTCAAGATTCGGGAATCCTGGAACAAATCGCTGGCTCTGACACCGACGAGGGGGTACGCAACCTTGCTGCTAGCAGAGCGGCCGAGTTGCTGCTTGCTGCCGCCAGCGAAGCGACCGATGATGCTGCTGCCTTGCAGGCTCTGGCATCTCTGGCAAAGCTCGACGATGCCAAGGCCATTGCCAAGCTGGCTTGCCGCTCAACGAACCAAGCAGTCTGGAAGCAGGCTATCATCAGGCTCGGACGCGACGAGGACTTGGCTCACGTCGTTCAGCATGCCCAGGTACAGGAAGCTGTTCAAAGCGCGCTTTCCCGAATACAGAGCGCTGCTCTTCTCTGCGATCTAGCTCAGAACGATCGCGGCGGCAGCATCGGCGTTGCCGCGGTTTCTCGTATCGAAGACTTGGCAGTCCTCGAACGAATTGCCAGCGGCGCCCGGGTCAAGGCAGTGCGCGCTGCTGCGCGTGGAAGGCTGCCGGCGAACGAGACCAAGGCAGGAAGAGATAAGCAGGCTGGTGCCCAGGTCGACCCTGCAGCAGAGAAGACTCGGAAAGCACGTTTGCTGCAGCTCTGCATCGCCGCCGAGGGAGCGGCACGGCGCGCCGATCGAGAGGCGGCGGCCAAGGAAATGGCTCTGCTCCAGGCGCAATGGGACGAAATCGGCGCTACGGCGAAAGAACGCGCGCTGGATCGGCGTTTCGCCAAGGCAAAAGAACGTCTGGCAACACGCCAACAAGCAGAGAAGCAAGCCAGCGAACGGGCAGCGGCAGCAAAGCGAGGAGCCAGGCAAGAAACCACCAGGCATGACGCCGGACAAGATGCCGCGGACGTGAGACCGGACGTGAGACCGGAGGACGTCAAGCAGGACAGCGGCGGGGCGGCGGCGAAAGGTAATGCCGCAGAAACCAGAGACTCGCGAAAGGCGTCACGACGAGATCGCGATGCGCAAAGGAAGCAGGGCGACACGGGAGAGGGTGGGACCCGTGCAGCTCGCGACGGGAGCTCGAAGGCTTCCGGCGGCTCGGCGGCGGCTTCGGCCGCGAGCAACGATTCTCCTGATTTTGGTGCTAGCGCCGGCGTCGAGGCAGGTGGAGATGCTGGCGCCGCCACTCCGGCGGTACCGCCAGCACCAGGCCGCACTCGGATCTACTACGATCTGCTGGAGTCTCTTTGTAGCGAGGTCGAACGACTGAGAGGACCGTCTCAGCTCATGGCAGAGCGTCTGGCCGAGTTGGAACAACGCTGGAAGGGGCTACGCGAAAGCGAAGCTCCGTCTGACAGTGCTGCCACCCTCGCCATGGCGGCAGAAACGGCGACGGTTGGCGCTGCGCCAGAGCCAGCAGCATCTGGCACGGAAACGGCGGCGCTGGGAATGCAGGGTGTTGAAGAGAGTGGTGTCGAGAAGAGCGCGGTGCAAGCCCAGACTTCTCCGGATGCACTGGCGGCAATCCCCAGCGCCTCTGCGCAGGGCGGAAGCGAGGCGTTCCAGGCAAACGATCGAGCGTCTATTGGCCAGGCGGAGCCGGCGGTGGCGGTGGCGGTAGCGGCGGAAGCCGGTCCGGTCGACAGGCGGCTCGCAGGACTGGAACGACGTTTCGCCCACGCTTGTACCAAGACTGCGCGCCGAATCGAGGAGAGTAGTCGCCGAGAAAAACAGCGAACGGAGATCGAAACAGCCCTCGCCTCGGTCTATTCCGAGGCCAATGAGTTGCTGGCCAGCGGCCAGGAAGATGCAAGAGCTATCGAAACGCTCTTGAAGACCACTGGCACGCTGATGCGTCAAGTCGATACGGCTGGTGGTGGCGGTGGCGGCGGTGACGGCGGTGAGCAGCGTTCCCGTCTTCGCGAGGTGACGGGTAAGCTCACCGCAAGGTTGAACGAGCTTCGTGACGCCCAGAGCTGGAAGCGCTGGGCAAACGTTCCCAAGCTCGAGGAGCTGTGCAAAGAAGCCGAAACACTGGCCGAAGTGCTTGGCGACTTCGAGGACAAGCGGCGGGCACCCCTGCTGCTCAAGGATCTGCGAGGGCGCTGGAAAGCACTTGGTCCGATCCCGCGCGAACGTGCCGAGGAGCTCCGCGTCCGTTTCGACAAGGCGTGCGATACGGTTCATTCGCTCTGCCGCGAGTACTTCGACAAGCTAGACCAGGAGCGGGCGGCGAATCTCGCCAAGAAGGAAGACCTCT
>JAZDLZ010000483.1:0-5378 GCA_043801535.1 Pseudomonadota bacterium | reverse complement strand
AGCCTGTGCGCTCGCCCTCATCGGGCAAAGCATAATTGGGACCGGTCAGACTCGCTTTACACTCTCTCACCCGAACACTGCCCGTGGTCGAGGTGAAAGCCCAGTGTTTTCGAGCACGAGCACGAGCACTATTACGAACTGAAAAGCAAGCGCCCCGACAAATCCCTAAACCGGCGATAGTGACCACGAGCGCAGCGCGGCTTCGCCGCGCGGAGCGAGTCGCGGCGCTGCACCAGTTTGGTGATCGCCCGGGAGATGACGCGCCGCGGTCCCCCTCCTCGGAGAGGAGGGGCGGAGGGGTGGTCTTGAGGCGCGCTAGCGCCGGATCAGGGCATGACGCCTGTTCTAGCGCTCCCCGCCTGAGCTACTGAGCCTCGCCGGCTGGAGGAGCGCTGTCCTTCCCCTTTCGCTCGGTCGCCACGATCACGACCACTGGCGTATCGCCCAGGGCGCCGATCGCATCGATGGTGTCCGCTGCCAGCCCGCGCGATACCAGGTGAGCCTTGACGGCGTCCGCTCGGGCTTGGGATCGCGCCCGGGTTGCCGATTCGGTTCCGGCATTCTCGGCGGCGACGACGATGCGCCACTTCTTCACGTCTAGCTGGGCGCGCATGAGTGCTGCCGCCTGGTCGAGGATCTCCTTGCCACGCTTGGTCAGGTTGTCCCAGCGGAAGGCGACCGGCTCGACGGTAGCGAGCTTGTCTCCGTCCATGGCAACGAGCGGTGTTCCGCCGCTGTCCGGGCAGCCGTCGAAGTCGGCGACTCCGTTCACGACCTCCGCTTCGGCAGGGCACTTGTCGGCGGCGTCGAGGAACCCGTCACTGTCGTTGTCCAGATCCGGGCAGCCGTCTTCGTCGGCGATGCCGTCCAAGTCTTCGGCATCGAAAGGACACTCGTCGTACTCGTCGGGGACCGAGTCGGCATCGTTGTCGAGCTCGGGACAGCCGTCGTCGTCCTGGAAGTTGTCCACGTCTTCCTGCTGGTCGCGACACTTGTCGAGCGCGTCGTTGACACCGTCGTCGTCCGAGTCCTTCATCGAGGCCGGGCAGCCGTCGGCATTCGGCGCCGGCTCGTCCTCGGCGACAGTCGGACACATGTCCTTCATGTCGGGCACGTTGTCCTTGTCGTTGTCGCCGTCTGGACAGCCATCCTCGTCCTCCCAGCCGTCCTTGTCCTCTGCTTCGTTGGGGCAGCGATCGGTCGTATCGGGAACGAAGTCACCGTCGTTGTCGGAGTCTGGGCAGCCGTCGTCGTCCTGATAGCCGTCGCGGTCTTCGCCCTGGAACGGGCAGCGGTCGCGCATGTTGTCGACGCCGTCCCTGTCCTGGTCTCCGAAGTCGGGTGTCCACGCCACACTGCCGAAGGCTCGCCATTCGGGAGCACCGATTCCTTGGAGAACACCCTTGCCACCGCCAATGGTGACGCTCAGCGTCTTGGTGGGGAAGAGTCGCAAGGCGCCGTCGGCTTCGACTGGGTTCTCGTCGAGGTCGCTTCCGCCCTTCCTGCCGAAGACCTCGGCAACGAGAGCGATCTTCGGCTGCAAGCGGGCTGCGGCTGCGACCCCGTAGGTGAGCTGGCTGCCCACTTCGCTCGAGTAGACAATCTGTTTTTCCTTGCGATAGAGCCAGCCAGCGTTGGCTGCCACGGTTAGCAGTCCGCTTGGGCTCGTCCACTCGAGAGCGAGCTGAGGTCGCGCTGTGTAGGAGCTCTCTCCTATCCAGACGCTGTCTCCAGCCAGTGGGGTGGAAAACGGTATGGTAACAATGGCTGTTGCTCCCAGCGCCAGGCCGCCAGCTCGGAGGATTTCGAGAGTCACTGCCACCCGGGGATCGGCGATCGCGGTGACGTCGATGCTGCCGCTGTCGGCTTCGATCCCGGCTTCGCCCTTCATGCTGAAGATCATCGGCATGCTGGCGCCAAGCTGGAGCCGGCGAGAGATTCCGACCCAACCATAGAGGTAGCCTGCCGAGAGCTGGTCGATCAGGCTGGTCTTGACTTCGCCGAGCTCGTCGTCTTGTTCGTTGTAGTGCCGGACGACGAACGGCCGGCGCAGATGAGTCAGGAAGAGACCGACCGAGAACTGAGCGGGACTGGCAGCAGCGCCACCGCTCACGGTCAGAAACGGGCGCGGTCCGAGCGCCGGCTCGAAGTGCTGCACTTCGAATGCTTTGTCAACGCGAGCAGGTTTTGCCTGCTGCTCGTCTGCCAGCGCCGCTTCTGGCAGAGCTTGGAGAACTGCCGCCGTCAATAGCAGCCGGGCTACCAGCTTCTCTAGGTTCGCCATGTTGCCCCCGATTGTACATCGGCCTGGCGCCAAGTTGATCAAGGGTGTGAAAGCACGGTTCCGCGGACCTGCTAGAACACCGATCGGTGTTCTAGTCTTTGGCAGGTTTTTCTTCGACGCCCAGAGCGAAGCTTCGGACCCCGGCCTGCTTGACGGCGTCGATTAGCGAGACTACCTCACCGTGCTGGACTGTTACATCGGCGGTGATCACTGCCTGGATTTCCGGGTTGGCTAGCACAGCCTGGCGCACTCTGTCGGTGAGCTCCTGCTGTTCCAGCGACTGGCCATTGAAGTAGAGAAGCCCCTCGGCGTCAATTGTCAGCCCCAGGGTTGTCGGGACGTGCTCGCCGCTCACGGCTCTAGGTGTCTTGACCGGGATTGCCCGGCCAACGATGAAACGAGCCGTGACCATGAAGATGATCAGCAGCACCAAGGTAATGTCGACGAGCGGAGTGACGTTGATCCCGGCAATGATGCTGCCACCGCCACCGCCGCCGCCGCCTTCGTCTTCGTCGTCGTCCGGCAAGCTCGAGGCCACTACTTGACCTCCGTCTTTGGCGGAGGAATCGGCGCGGGCTCGGATTGGCCCATTCGGAGATCAGCCGCATTGCCTCTGATCTTGGACAAGAGGAAACGAGAGACTGCCTCGCCGCGCAAGACCGACGCTCTGACTCGGCGCTGGAAGTAGTTGAACATTACGACAGCCGGTAAGGCCACCAAGAGCCCCACTGCGGTGGCTACCAGTGCCTCGGATATGCCTGCCATCACTGCCTGGGTACCTGCTTGGGTGTCTTCTGCCAGGTCGTGGAACGCCTTGATGATTCCGAGCACAGTGCCGAAAAGCCCAATGAACGGGGCGTTGTTGCCGAGGGTGCCAAGGAACACGAGATTGCGCTCGAGCTTGAGGCGCTGCCGAGAGCGAGCGCCGAGCATGGCTTCTGCTGCCGCTTCGGGTCCGCGGGCAGCCTCCTCGAGCCCCGCCAGACCGACTACTGCCTCGAGGGCATTCGAGGAGCGGTATGCCTCGAGAGCGTTCTCCGGTTTGCCGCTGCCAAGGGCGTTGCGGAGATCGCTGATCAGCCGGTCAGTGTCCACTCGGCATCCGGCAAAGAAGCAAAACCGCTCAATCATTATGGCAACCGACACGACCGAGAGCGCTGCCAGCAGCCAGATCACCCAGTCAGCCCCGATCAGCGCGAGGCTCAGGAACCCTTCAGTGAGCCTCATCCTCGTGCCTGCCCGCTGGCCTATCCACAGGATTGCCGGCAGGCATGTCTATCGGCATGTCCATCGGCTGGTCGGTCAGCTTGTCAACGGCCTTGTCGATGCACTCTGCCAGCATTTCTGCCGCTGCCGCTGCTGCCGGCTTGCCTACCTGCTTGTCTACCGGCGACCCTTCGGCAAGTCTTCCTTCTGGTACTACCGCAAGTGGCGTTCCCGCGACTGGGGGTGCCCCGACCCGGACGGACGACGTGGGCGTCGATCCGATTGCCTCGGCACTCTTGGCCTTGGTGATGTGGATGTATGCCTGAGCGGTCTTGCTGTCGGGGTCGATTTCGAGCGCTTTCTGCCACTCGACAAGAGCCTCCTCTTGTCGGCCAAGAGAGAAGAGAGTGATACCGAGCGCTACGCGGGCGGGTACGTATCCTGGATTGGAAGAGCGAACCCTCTCGAGCTCGGACAGGGCATTGTCTAGCTGGCCAATATCGCGGTAGAGATTGGCTAGCTTGGTCCGGATATCGGCAAAAGCAGGCCCAAGATCGAGGGCTTTGCGATACTCTCGGACAGCGTCGGCATGCAATCCAGCCGCAACGTAGGCTGCACCCAAGTCAGCGTGCATGTTGGCAAGCTTGCCGCGCACGAACGGATCCAGCGACTGCGGCTCGGAGCGCGAGCGGTGCAAGACGTGGTGATACACTTCGCTCGCCTGGGCATACTTGCCCGTATCGTTGTAGATCACCGCAAGGTTGAGCGCAGCCTCGGTATATCCAGGGTTGATCTTGAGGGCTTCCTCGAACGCCGTCTGTGCCTCGGCGAATCGGCCCTGAGTGTGATAGATGACTCCAAGCATGTTGAAGACATCGGCAAAGCCGCGGTGCTCCTTGGCTACCTCGGCAAGATATTTCTCGGCCTTGTCGCTCTCACCTGCCTGGTAGTGCTCTCGTCCGAGGGTCAGCATTCGACGTACGCTAGCGTCCATGAGACTCGGCTCCCAACGTGGCCAACTCCTTCTCGACTTCCAGGGCGCGTTTGTGCTTGGGGTGCTTGGTAATCAGGCTCTGCCAAGTCGTGCGAGCATCTTCTAGCCTCCCAGCCTTGACGTATGCCTTTCCAAGCAGCCATAGCGCGTCCTCGTCGTATCCAACTCCAGGGTACTTGGTCAGCAGAGCTCGCAGCCGTAGAACGGTACCCATCGGCTGGTTTCGAGCCCAATAGAAATTGGCAACGTACCATTCGTGCGCTGCCAGCAAGTGAGCACACTTGGTGCGCAGATCGACTGCGCGCTTGCGGAACCGCGATGCCGGGTACTGCTGGATGAAAGAATCGAGCTCGCGCAGCAAGTCGTAGGCCGGAGACAAATCCATTTCGTAGTCCGGCGGGAAGATGAACCAGCTGCTTGGCACTAGCTTGTGCTGGGCTTCGCAGGTACGAAAGGCAGTATAGCCATCCAAGACATGGGTGTGAGTTGGATGGGCTCGGTAGAACTGCCGGTAGGCGTCGATCGCTTCCAAATGGGAGCCGCTGGCGAAAGCGGTGTCGGCGAGGCGGAGCTCGGCAAGAACAGCGTACTTCGAGAACGGGAAGCGAGCTTTGACGAACGTGAAGTACTTGGTCGCCTCCAGCCAATCGTCGTCCTCGAGCTTTTCCACGCCGCGTTCGTAGTTCTGGCGAGCCGTGACCGAGTAGCCCTTCTCGTCCGCCTCTCGCAGTGAAGCACCGCAGCCCAGCCCGGCGAGCACTACCGGTACCGGTATCAGGAGCAGCATTGCCAGAATCAAGCCGTGGGCCGTATGCACCCGAGGACAAGCCATCGATGGGCAACTTACCCCAGCGCGGCTCGCGCCGCAACCAAACGGCAGCGTATTCGATTCGC